>JAAZDJ010000105.1 GCA_012512255.1 Clostridiales bacterium
CGCGATATCGCGGCCATAGGCATTACCAATCAGCGCGAAACCGTCATCGTTTGGGACAAACACAGCGGCAAACCCGTCCACAACGCTATCGTATGGCAATGCAGGCGCACCGCCGATATGATGGAGCGCATGGCCAAAGACGGCCTAAAGGATTTTATCCATTCCAAAACGGGTCTAATGCTGGACGCGTATTTTTCGGCGTCCAAGATAAAGTGGATTTTGGACAATGTTGCGGGCGCAAAACAAGCCGCCCGCCAAGGCAAGCTGTTGTTTGGCACTGTGGACGCCTACCTTATATGGCGGTTAAGCGGCGGCAAAGTTCACGCCACAGACTACACCAACGCAAGCCGCACTATGCTTTTTAATATCCATACGCTTAGCTGGGACGACGAGCTTTTGGAGCTTTTTGGTATCCCAAAAGAGATGTTGCCCCAAGTTTATCCTTCGGGATATTTAATGGGATATGCCGACCCTGAGATTATGGGCGCCAAAATCCCAATTTCTTGCGCCGTGGGCGATCAGCAAGCGGCAATGTTCGGGCATTTGTGCGTCCAAAAAGGCGACATAAAAAACACTTACGGCACGGGCTGTTTTTTGTTGCTTAACACGAAAGATTTGCCCTTAAAATCCAAACACGGCCTTATCACCACATTATTGGCGGGCTTGAGCGACAAACCCGATTACGCGTTGGAAGGCAGCGTGTTTACGGGCGGCGCGGTCATCCAATGGCTAAGGGACGGTTTGGGCATAATAAAAACCTCGCCCCAAAGCCAAGAATTAGCCCAAAAGGTCGCCGATACAAACGGCGTTTATCTCGTGCCCGCTTTTACGGGCCTTGGCGCGCCGTATTGGGACGCGGACGCCCGAGGCATTATCGTGGGAATCACAAGAGGCGTCCAAAAAGAACACATAGTAAGGGCGGCTTTGGAATCAATAGCCTATCAAAGCATGGATGTGCTGCGCGCTTGCGAGCAGGATTTGGGCGCGCCTATAAAAAGATTGGCGGTGGACGGCGGCGCTTGCGCCAATGATTTTTTGATGCAGTTTCAAGCCGATATAGCTAATGTGGAAGTCGCAAGGCCCAAAAACCTAGAAAGCACGGCTCAAGGCGCGGCGTATCTTGCGGGACTTGCGGTAAAATATTGGCAAGATTTAGACGAGATAAAGCAAAACGCCGAATACGATGTCTTTTATCCTAAAATTGACGACAACAAACGCCAAGCATTAATAGACGGCTGGAAAAAAGCCGTATTAAAATCAAGAAGTTAATGTCTTAAAAATTCTTTCCGAACATTTGATTAAACGCTTGTTTATTTTCCCGTTATGTTGTATAAATGTAATGGGAATTTTTTGTATTGCCAATAATAAAAGATTGCCTTTAATATAAAAGGGTTGCATCTTGACAATATAGCTTGCCAAAAAGACATACGGCGCCAAAAAAAACCCCAAAGCGTATTCGCCTTGCTTTAAATTATACAAAAAGCCGAATTTAACAATTACGCTAAATAATTTATAACGGGCAGTTTTTTGTAAAATGGTTTTGTGATATAATATTGTAAAATACGCTGTCTTTTATTAGACGGCGTCGGGAGCGCGATATTATGTTGGATAAGTTGACCAAAACTATCTTAAAGAAAATAAGTGAATCTGTGCAAGGCGAGGAATATATCATAATCAAGCTGGAAGAGCTAAAAAACTCTTTGCCGTTTAAGAGCGATAACGACGGCTTGATGTCTTCTATCAAGTTTTTGCAAAAGCAAGAGATGATATCGCTCAAATATTCAGACGAAGAAAATATATGTCTTGCTATATTGCCCCAAGGCAGATTATATTTGGAAGAACAAGAAGCCCTGTCAAGACAACGCTTTAAAAACATAAGAAAAAGCATTCTTTCAGGCGTCGGCTTTTTTATCGCCGCTATGCTAGGCGCGATAGCCGGGCAATTGATACTTAAGTTCTTTGAGTGGTTGTTCTAAATTAGGAGAGCGTTATGGCGACTATTAACAGAAAAGAAAGATTGGTAATGTATGCGATATATGATTTGGCGCAGGGCAAAGAAAGCGTGTTGCTAAGCGACGACCAAATATATTCCAAGATAAAGCCAAAAAACTACATAAAGTTTTTCAAAAAAAAGACTAATTTTAAAGACGCCCAAGCAGGCAAATTTCTTATTAAAGACAAGCCCATAGCCCAAGACAGCATTAAGGATATTGTCTATGTGCTAAGCTACGCGGGGTATTTTGAGCTCACTACCGCTATGGACAAGGACAAGCCAGTCTATGTCATAGACATGAAAGACAAGGGTAAAAACTTCTTAAGGGACGAGCGCGACAGAAAGAAAAATATTTATCTATTAATAAGCAGAACCATAGCTTTGGCTGTCTTGAGCTTTTTGGTAAGCATGATTTTAAGGGCAATACTAAGTTAAAAAGAGATATTAATGGAACATCGTTTTATACTGGAATCAAAGTTTTCGCCGACAGGCGATCAGCCTGCCGCTATCTCTAAACTAACCGAAGGCATCCAAAACGGTCTAAAAAATCAGGTGCTTTTGGGCGTTACGGGAAGCGGCAAAACTTTTACTATGGCGAATGTCATCGCCAATGTCAACAGGCCCGCTTTGATAATAGCGCACAACAAGACGCTGGCGGCGCAGCTTTGCAACGAGCTGAGGGAGTTTTTTCCGCATAATAGAGTGGAGTTTTTTGTCAGCTATTACGACTATTACCAGCCCGAAGCGTATTTGCCCGTAACGGACACCTATATAGAAAAAGACATGTCAATCAACGACGAAATAGACAAGCTGCGTCACTCTGCTACCTGTTCGCTGTTTGAAAGGCGGGATACCATAGTCGTCGCGTCGGTTTCGTGCATTTACGGTTTGGGCGCGCCCGAGGAATATTTTAATTTGTCCATATCTTTGCGCCCGGGCGACAAACTAGACCGCGACCAATTGATAAGGAAACTTATTGACATCAATTACAGGCGCAATGATTTGGAGTTTGCGCGCACGCATTTTAGGGTTAGGGGCGATGTGGTGGAAATATTTCCCGCCAACAAATCCGAAATCGCCCTAAGGGTAGAGTTTTTTGGACATGAAATAGACCGCATTTGCGAGATAGAAGCGCTTACGGGCAAGGTAATATCCGAGCTAAAGCACGCGGCTATTTTTCCCGCGTCCCATTACGCCGTAGAACAGCAAAGATTGCAAGAAGCGCTAAGGAAAATAGAGCTAGACAAACAAGCCCAAGTAGAATATTTCAAGCAAAGAAACAAACTCATAGAAGCCCAGCGCATCAATGAAAGGGTGAATTACGACTTGGAGATGCTAAGGGAAATGGGCTATTGCAACGGCATAGAAAACTATTCGCGTTATTTTGACGGGCGAGAACCGGGCGAGCCGCCGTTTACATTATTGGATTATTTTCCCAAAGATTTTATCTTGTTTATAGACGAATCCCATATGACCATTCCCCAGATAAGAGGGATGTATAACGGCGATATCGCCCGAAAAACCAACTTGGTGGAATACGGCTTTAGGTTGCCCGCGGCTTTTGACAACAGACCGCTTAACTTCGCAGAGTTTAACGAACGCATAGGCCAAGTGATTTATGTCTCGGCCACGCCGGCAGAATATGAATTGGGCATTGCCGACCAAGTTGTCGAGCAATTGATAAGACCCACGGGACTTGTTGACCCTGAGATTGAGGTAAGGCCGATAAAAGGCCAAATAGACGACCTTATTGGCGAGATTAATAAGACCATATCAAACAACTTTAGGGTATTGGTTACTACCCTGACCAAAAAAACCGCCGAAAACCTTACCGAATATTTGATAAACTTCGGCATTAAAGCCCGCTATCTCCATAGCGAGATAGACACCCTAGAACGCATAGAAATAATAAGCTCTTTAAGAAAAGGCGAGTTTGATGTTTTGGTGGGCATTAACTTGTTAAGGGAAGGGCTGGACCTGCCCGAAGTGGCGCTTGTGGCTATCCTGGACGCCGACAAGGAGGGCTTTTTGAGAAGCGACAGGGCGATTATCCAGACCGTAGGCAGAGCCGCCCGCAACGCCCAAGGCAGAGTCATACTTTACGCCGACGCTATCACGGGCTCTATGCGGCGGGCCATAGACGAGACCAACCGCCGCCGCGCCAAACAAATAAGTTACAACAAAGAACACAACATAGTCCCCAAGACAATAATAAAAGATATAACAAACACATTAGAAATAACCAAAAAAGCGGATACTACTTCTAATATAAAAACCGAAGACATCCCCAAGGAGATAGAAAAACTCAAGGTGTTAATGGACCTTGCCAGCAAGAGTTTGGACTTTGAGCAGGCCATAATAATTAGGGATGAAATCGCCAAATTAAGAAGAAGGCTGAAAAAATGAGCGAGAACATTGCTAACAAAAACTTTATAATAATCAAAGGCGCAAGGGAAAACAATCTAAAAAACATAAACCTAAAAATCCCGCGCAATAAGATGGTGGTTTTTACCGGCATATCGGGCAGCGGCAAAAGCACGCTTGCTTTTGACACCATTTTTGCGGAGGGCCAAAGGCGCTATATTGAAAGCCTTTCCTCATACGCGCGCCAATTTTTAGGGCAGACTTCCAAGCCCGATGTGGATTCAATAGAAGGGCTTTCGCCGGCTATCAGCATTGACCAAAAGACCACTTCCAAAAACCCGCGATCGACCGTGGGAACGATAACCGAAATCTACGATTATCTAAGGCTTCTTTACGCCAAAGTAGGCAAAGTTCATTGCCCAAATTGCGGCAAAGAAATCACGCGCCAAACCATAGACCAAATAGTCGATCGCATAATGGCGATGGGCGAGGGCGCTAGGATTATGGTTCAAGCGCCCGTCGTCAGAGGCAAAAAAGGCGAGTTTGCCAAGTTGTTTGAGCATTTTAGAAACAGCGGCTATGTAAGAGTAAAGGTTGACGGCCATATTTATACTTTGGACGAGGAAATCAAGCTTGAAAAAAACATAAGGCACAATATAAGCGTGATTGTGGACCGCCTAATTATAAATAAAGATATAACAAAGCGCCTAACCGAAAGCGTGGAAAACGCGCTAAAACTCTCGGGCGGGCTTGCGGTCATAGACAACGAGGGCGTAGAAACATTGTTCTCGGAAGCCTACGCTTGCGTGGATTGCGACATCAGCATAGAGGAATTGGAACCTAGGCTGTTTAGCTTTAACAGTCCTTTTGGGGCGTGCCCCGATTGCACGGGGTTGGGCTTTAAAACCGAGATAGACCCGAGCTTATTAGTCAAAGACGAAAATTTATCCATTAACCAAGGCGCGATAGCCGTCCATGGCTGGAATTTGGACACCAACAACCATATGAAAATGTACTTAAAGGCGTTATCCGAAAAATACGGCTTCAGCATGGATACGCCTTTTAGGGATTTGCCCCAAGAGATTGTGGACATTATTTTTTACGGAACGGGCGACGAGAAGTTTGAGTTTACATACAAATCCAATTCTTTTAGCGGCAAGTATTACGCCACGTTTGAAGGCGTAGTCAACAACCTCGCAAGAAGATACCGCGAAACATCGTCCGAATACATCAAATATGAAATTGAGAAATATATGAAAACCGTCCCCTGTCAGACCTGCCACGGCAAGCGTTTGCGAAAAGAAGCCTTAAGCGTCAAGGTCGGCGGTTTAAATATTTTTGAGTTATGCGAAAAGCCGGTCAATAAATGCTATCAGTTTTTTGAGAACTTAAAGCTAAAAGGCAACGAATTAATTATCGCCCAGCAGATTATCAACGAAATAAAGGCAAGGCTGCAATTTTTGATTAATGTCGGCCTTGACTATCTCACCCTTTCGCGAAGCTCAGGCACGCTATCGGGCGGCGAAGCCCAAAGAATAAGGCTTGCCACCCAGATAGGCAGCGGGCTTATGGGCGTTGTGTATATACTGGACGAGCCAAGCATTGGATTGCACCAGCGCGACAACGGCAGATTGCTCGCGTCCTTAAAAGGCCTTAGGGATTTGGGCAACACTTTGATAGTGGTGGAGCACGACGAAGAGACCATACGCGAAGCGGACTATATAGTGGATATTGGACCGGGCGCGGGCGAGCATGGAGGCAGGCTTGTGGCTACGGGCAGCTTGCAAGATATTATTAACACGCCTGAGTCCATTACGGGCAAGTATTTAAGCGGCCAAAAAAGCATCGCGATCCCCAAAAAAAGAAGGAAAAGCGACAAGTTTTTGGTCATAAAAGGCGCCAAAGAAAACAACCTCAAAAATATAGACGTCGCCATTCCCATAGGAGTGATGACGGCTATAACCGGCGTGTCGGGCAGCGGCAAAAGCTCGCTTATCAACTATACCTTGTATCCCGCTTTGGCGAGCGCTCTCAACAAAAGCAAAAAAAAGCCCGCCAATTGCGACGGGGTTTTGGGCTTGGAGTATCTTGACAAGGTTATAGACATCGACCAAAGCCCAATAGGGCGCACGCCTAGAAGCAACCCCGCGACTTACACGGGCACATTTACTATGATTAGGGAATTGTTCGCGGCCACGCCCGACGCTCAAGAACGGGGATACAGGCCCGGAAGGTTTAGTTTTAACGTAAAAGGCGGAAGATGCGAGGCCTGCCAAGGCGACGGCATCAAAAAAATAGAAATGCACTTTTTGCCCGACGTGTACGTGCCTTGCGAGGTGTGCAAGGGCAAAAGATACAACCGCGAAACCTTGCAGGTAAGATATAAGGGAAAAAACATAGCCGATGTTTTGAATATGACGGTGGACGAGGCGATGGCGTTTTTTGAGAATTTGCCGTCCATTTACAAAAAAATCAAGACTTTGCACGAAGTCGGCTTGGGATATATAAAATTAGGCCAGCCCGCCACCACCCTGTCGGGCGGCGAGGCCCAAAGGGTAAAATTGGCCACCGAATTATCCAAGCGCAGCACGGGCATGACCGTCTATATCTTAGACGAGCCCACTACGGGTCTTCATATGGCCGATGTGGACAGGCTTATCAAAGTGCTTCAATCCTTGGTAGAGGGCGGAAACACCGTGATTATAATAGAACATAACCTTGATGTGATTAAGGTATGCGATTATATTATAGATTTAGGGCCGGAAGGCGGCGAACAGGGCGGGCGAGTAATCGCCGCGGGCGCGCCCGAAGAAGTCGCCCAAATGCCGCATAGTTATACGGGACAATATCTAAAAAAGCTGTTTGAGCGGGGATAAAATATGAAACCCAAAGAAATATACTTAGCGGGCGGATGCTTTTGGGGCGTGGAGGAGTTTTTTAGCCGAATTGACGGCGTCTTGCAAACTTATGTCGGCTATGCCGACGGCAAGCAACAACGCACAACATATAACGATTTGAAAAAGACCGATCACAGCGAAACGGTATATATCCAATACGACGCGGATAAATTGACTTTGGAAAAACTTCTTGATTATTTCTTTTTGATTATTGACCCTACTAGCGTTAACCGCCAAGGCAACGATATCGGCAGGCAATACAGGACGGCCATTTATTATACGGACGAGCGCGATTTGGACATTATCCAAAAGCGCGTTCAGGCCGAGCAACTAAAACATAATAAACCCATTGTCACAGAGGTAAAGCCGATAAATAATTTTTGCCTTGCAGAAGAATACCACCAAAAATATCTAAAAAAGAACCCCGGCGGTTATTGCCATGTGGATATTAGCCTGCTGGACAAAATCAAATCATAAAATATTTTGCAATGTCGGATAAAAGTAACTCAAAATCATCTCGCAGTTTTTTATTATAGCGGCGGCGGCGGTATTCGCCATATTATAATCGTTTTGATGGATATGGCTGTTTAACGCCGTTATTTTATAGCTTAACTCGTTGATTTGCATATGCGAAAAAAGAAAATGAAAGATAATTTTGTCTTTGTTCCATTGATTTTCTATTTCGCTTATGGTTTGTTTATTTAGCGGCGTGTCAATATGTTCTTTGTCCTGCTCCATATATTCATACAAAATTTTTATTTGGCTGTCCAAATTTTTTATCCTGTCTTCCACATAAAACATTTCCAAAATGGACGCCGTCATTAAAACAACAAATACGATTATAGCCACTATCCCTCTGTTCATTGATTGGTCCTTTTTAAAAATTTACGCGGAAGTCTTTAATTCCTTTATATTGGCGGTGATGTATTTGCCTTCTTTGGGCTGTATATATGTAAACCCTTGCCCGTCGGCATAAGCGAAAGCGATTTGCTTGATTTTTTTATTGGTTTTGGCTTTTATGATTTTTTCCAATTGTTGTTTGGTAATTTTAAAGTAATTTAGGTTAATCGCCTTTCCGTCAATTATCAACGACACGGGCGGCGTTTGCTGCTTGGGCTTTAGCTTGACATCGGAAGGCTTTAGCGGTGCGTATTCCGCTTTAGGTATGATGCATAATTTTCCGTTGGTCTCAAACATAGCGTAATAAATTTCGGACAAGTCAAAATAGCCTTGGCTTCGGGCCGCTTCCAAAAGGTCGTTTAGGTTCATATTAAGTTGTTTCAGCGCTTTATAATTAATGCCGTAGGGGTCTATCACCATTACGCTGTGCCCGTCTATGAGCGCTCTGAATTTTAACGATTTACGGGACAAAAACGATATCAAATAATGCAACAAAAACAAAGTTAAAATGGGCACAATTCCATAAAATAAGGGTATGGCGGGGTCGGACATAGGCACGCAGGCGACCTCGGCGATAATATAAGTAATCACAAGCTCAATCGGCTGCATTTCGCCGATTTGGCGCTTTCCCATCATCCTGATAACAAATAATACTAGCAAGAGTATGATAATTACCCTTATAATTATAGTAAACATAAACTTAATATATGGAAAATTATGTATTTTATTCTTTTGTTTTTTGCGCCGAAGCCCGCAAAATTTGATTGCCTTATAATACAGATTAGCTTATAATGTATAAACATACAAAAAAATTAATAAAAAAATTCAAAAGGAGATGCCCGACATTGAGTGAAAAGAAAAACTTCGCTCAACAGGAAATTGCGCCTTGCGAAGATAAAACGCAACCTGCTGAGCCCAAAACAAAAAAATCGGTTGCGTATTTTTTTAGCCTTGACGCAACCCGCCGCGCCGCGTATTTGGCGATACTGATTGCCTTGGCGATAGTATTGAAATTGTTTGGAATTGACCTGCCCGTCGGCAAAGTAAGCCTGTTTTATATTCCTTGTTATTTGGCGGGCGCGTTTTTTGGCCCGTTCGTAGGTTTTACGACCGGCGCGCTGGGAGATTTGATCGGCTTTATAATCAAAGGCGGAACGCCCAATCCTATAATCACTCTCGGCAATGGGATAATGGGTTTTATTGTGGGCGTTGCGTTTAGGATTTTTCCCAAGCTAAAGCCCGAAATTAGACTTACTATAGGCGTTTATATTTCTATGCTGGTTTGCACCTTGGGAATTAACACATTGGGTCTTGCCGTTATGTATGGAAGCCCGTCTTTTACGCTTTGGCAAAATTACTTGGCGCAATTGGCGCATGGCGCCATACCCCGGGTGTTATTCCAGCCCATAGTAATAACCGTTAACTTAATAATAACAACGGGCTTGTATTATGTTTTGAGAAAATATTTGATTAAATATTTGGGATTTAGCCAGCAAAAAAGCTCCTAAGAAATCTTAGGAGCTTTTTTTTAATTTGTTTTGCAGCCTTTTTGTTTTGGATTCATAGCCGCCTTTGGTTTGGTCGTTTGGGCTAAGATCGGCGGCTTTTTGGCATAAACTTATGGCTTTTGCGATGTCGTCTTTGGATTCCAAATTGATAAGATAATTAAAATACCTAATATTATTTTTCATCTCCTCGTCTTTTTGGATTTTTTCATAACATAAACCTTTGCAGATTTTGCGCGCCGTCGGATTATCCTTTAGAGAATAAAAATATTTTATTTGCCTGCTTTCAACATAAGCGTAAGAAGGCGGTTCATAACAGTTATATTTGGCGAATTCAAACATCTTAAAGGCCAAATCAACGCTCAGCTTATTTTTATACGCCGACGAGTATTTTACAAAATCCTTAAAAAAAGATTGATTGTCTTCGTTATTGACAAACAGTTTGCGTTTTAGGCCGACCTTTTTGCCCGGCTCGTACGCAAACCACCATACAAATTCCTGCCGCTGATTTTTGTTTAATGTTTGAAAAAAAGCGTCAAAAACAGGGTCGTCAATTTTTTGGGGACAAAAACTTATGCCGAAGACATTAATCCATAATTCATATAACAATAATCCAAATAAGCCTATGCCGATGGCCGTAAGCTCCACAATCAAACCCAGTTCTTGCGCTTTCAAACCAAAAAGCATATTTCCTCCTCATATTTAGGACAGGCTTTTTAGCGCTTTGATATATTAATATTGCTTATGCGTCAAAAAAAAGAACGGTTTTGCCGTTCTTTTTTTGAAAAATTTAAAATTACCTTTAGTTCATGGCGCCCAGCATATTTCCAAATTTATCTTTGGCTTGGGCGACTTCTTGTTCGGGCGCGTCTTTTACCGAATAATAGCCGCGCGATTGCATGGCGTTAAATACGCTGAATTGGTCGTCCGCAGAAGCCTGCAGATTTTGGTTTAGCGTTTTTCTAAGCTCGGGGCAAGAGGCCTCTATCAAATAACTGCCGTAATATTTTACAATGTCTTTTTCCAATACTAGCATGTCGTGCAACATATCTTTTTCAGTTAAATTACCCATGGTTGTCCTCCTATTTAATTATGGATTGCAAGATAATCGTTTAGCTTGGTATATCTTGATTTATGGTTTTGCGCCAAAACATTAAACTGGTCTTTTAATTGCTGGTCTTTAAACTTGGATTTGTATTCTGTGGCTTTTTTGTAAGCAAGCTCTTCCAGCATCATCATTTCGGTTAAGATTTCTAGGTTTTTGGTCGTCAATTTTTTGGACATTTTGTTACCTCCTTATGTGTTACGAAGTTTAGTATTAGTATTTTATTATTAATTATTCTTTTTATAAATAAAATCAAAAATTTAGTTTTTGGCGTTAAAAGCATAATTTTCCCAAGTTATTTTATCTTTTTTATAAAACTTTTAAATTTGCCCAAGTCACGTCCAATATGGTATTATGTAAATATCAAATTATGTCTAAGATTACCGATATAACGCCCCAAAAAAACAACAAATCGCGCGTCAATATCTATATAGACGGCGAGTTTGCTTGCGGAATGGAATCAATAATAGCGCTTGAGAACAGGCTTAAGGTCGGAACGCAAATCAGCTTGGAAGAGTTGCGGGAGTTATCGCGACAAAGCGACATAGAGAGCGCTTTTACAAAAGCGGTAAAACTATTATCGCGGGCGCTAAAGACCCAGCAAGAGCTAAAAAATTATTTGACCAACAAGGGCTATTCTTTAGATGTTATTGACATAGTAATTGACAAACTCAAAAGCTATAACTATATCAACGATACCGAATACGCGACCGCGTATATTAACGAAAAGAAAATTAAAAACGGCAAAAAAAAGATGTATATAGAGCTTAGGCAAAAGGGCGTAAGCGATAAAATTTTGGAAAAAGTTTTAAAGACAATAACCAAAGAACAAGAAATACAAACCATAAAAAGATTGACCGAAAAATATATCAAAGGCAAAACGCTTGACATCAAACTCAAAAAAAATCTAGCCAACTATCTTTATTCTCGCGGTTTTGAATGGGGCGACTATATTGATATAATCAACGATTTGTTCGGGGATCAAGATGATTGACAAGGTTTTGGGGATATTATATCAAAACATAGGCGAGTTTATCTCGGGCGAGTTTATAGGCAAATCTTTGGGCGTCAGCCGAGCCGCCGTTTGCAAAGCGATAAGAGAGCTAAAGCAAAAAGGCCTTGATATCGTAAGCGTCTCAAAAAACGGGCACAAGCTGACGGGTCTTAACGGTTGTCTGGACGGCGATATAATATCCGCGCTGACGGGCAAAAAAACGCTGTTTTTGGAAGATTGCCAATCAACCAATTTGGAAGCGCGCAAACTTTTGGAAACCGCGCCCATAGAATTAGTAGTTGCTACCAAACAGTCCAAAGGTCGCGGACGAAGAGGCAGGGATTTTGTTTCTTACGAAGGCGGCGTCTATATGACATATATTATCAAGCCCGAGCTAGCCCCCGCCCAATCTATGCTTATTAACTTGGCGGCGGGCTTGAGCGTGTTTGACGCCTTGACCAAATACGGTTTTGACCCTTTTTTGAAATATCCCAACGACATATATATCAATGGGAAAAAAGTATGCGGCATATTGACTGAGACTTTGGCTGATTTTGATATGTTGCAATGGGCGATTGTGGGAATCGGGATTAATGTCAATAACGACTTGCCGCAAGACTTAAAAGATAAAGCGACCTCGCTTGCTTTGGAAAAAGGCCAAAAATTTGACAGGGCGCTGATTATTTCGGATGTGATAAAAAATTTTGATTATTATATAAATCAAGATATTGTAATGCATTATAGAAAAAAATGTGCTATGATAGGCAATGAAATAACAATTATAAATGACGCCTCGTGCTTTGCGGCAAAAGCCGTTGGGCTTACCCAAGACGGATTGCTTGTAATAAACCGTCAAGGCAAACAAGAGGTTGCCGTAGGCGGCGAGGTCAGCATAAAATTTTGAGAATATTTACAAGGTGGATAAATTATGGAAAACGTAATGATTGGCCATTGCAATAACGACTATACGGGCGTCAGCGTGGTAATCTTTCCCGAAGGCGCCGTCGCGGGCGCGGATGTGCGCGGAAGCGCGCCCGGCACGAGAGAAACCGATTTGTTAAAGTGCGGCAATTTGGTCAGAAAAATTAACGCCATAACGCTGGCGGGCGGCAGCGCTTTTGGGTTGGACGCCACAAGCGGAGTGATGAGGTTTTTGTATGAAAAAGGCTGGGGGTTTAACACGGGAAAACATGTGGTGCCCATTGTTTGCGGCGCCGTGTTGTTTGATTTGAATGACGGCAAATTGCATTATCCCGACAGCGAAATGGGTTATACGGCTTGCAAAAACGCCAAAGAAAACAACGACCAATGCGGCAGGGTAGGCGCGGGCAAGGGCGCGACCGTCGGCAAGATTTTGGGCTTGTTTTCTTCAAGTTGGGGCGGCGTAGGCGTGGCTAGCGTCAAAATAGGTCAAGCCGAAGTGGGCGCGATAGTCGCCGTCAACGCGTTTGGCGATATCTTTGATTGCCATAACGGCAGGATTTTGGCGGGCGCCAAACTAAGTTTGGGCGAATTTTTGGATACGACCAATTATATGCTTAACCATGACCTTAGCATGTATGAAAATAAAATGGGCTTTAACACCACTATCGGCGTTGTGTATACCGACGCCGCTTTGGACAAGGAACAGGTAAATAAAATGGCGAGCATAGCGCATGACGGGCTTGCCTTGTCCATCAGGCCTGTGCATACAATGCTGGACGGCGATACTATGTTCGCCGCAAGCGTGGGCGACAAGCGCGCCGAATTTAACAGCCTATGCGTAGGCGCAACCGAAGCCGTAAGGCTAGCGGTTTTAAACGCGGTAAAACCTCAAATAAAATGATAGGGATAGATATTGTTGAAATAGAAAGGATAAAGACGGCGCTTGAGCGCACCAAATCTTTTTACCAAAAAGCCTTTACCCGATACGAGCGCAAATACTACGAGGCCAACGGCAAAAAGATTAGCACATTGGCGGGCATCTTTTGCGCCAAAGAAGCCGCTGTCAAAGCGCTGAAAACGGGCTTTAACGGCATAGGCTTGCAGGATATAGAGGTAAGGCATACCGAATCGGGCAGCCCTTACCTTGTATTTTTTGGCGAGGCTCAAAAATTAACGCAAGGCAAGAGCGCCGAGGTCAGCATTTCCCATAGCGAAAATTACGCCGTCGCCGTGTGCATAATCAAATAATTATATAAGCCGTTAAACTTTGCAAAAAATAAAACATCTAAAAAATTGGCTGTTTGGCTTTATAGGATATATTTGATAAAAAATCAAATATTTTATTAAAAGGGTTTATTAAAAAATATGTATTTATATTCCTCCCGACAAATGAATGAGATTGACCGCTATAACGAGCAAGTCTTAAAAATAGACACGATCGGACTTATGGGCTGGGCGGGCAAGGCTTTGGCGCTAGCCGCCAAAGATTTAGGCATAAAAAGCATAGCCATTGTTTGCGGAACGGGCAATAACGGCGGCGACGGCTTGGCTTGCGCTGTTTTTTTGTCGGATTTTTTGGCTGTGGATGCGTATTTGACGGGCGAGATAAGAAGCCAGGCGGCTAAACATTATTTAGCCCAAGCTCAAAAAAAGAAAATTAACATATGCCAAGACTTTGAAAAAGATTTTTCAAAATACGATTTGATAATAGACGCCATCTTTGGCACAGGGCTAAAAAAAGAAGTAACGGGCGAATATAAAGAAATTATAAACGCTATTAACGGAAGCGGCGCTTATATAATCAGCGCCGATATCCCAAGCGGTCTTAACTCAGACAATGGTATAATAGAAGGAGTTTGTATAAAAGCGGACTTGACAGTAACCTTTGTGGGATATAAATTAGGCCAATTTTTCAACCAAGGCCCTGATGTTTGCGGCAAAATTGTTTTGGACGATATAAAGGCCGTCATTCCTCAGGGTAATTATGTTTATGTCCCCGAGCGGGCGGTTTTGCCAAAACGCAAAAAAAATTCGCACAAGGGCGACTTTGCCAACATCAAAATCATAGCGGGAAGCGACACGATGTGCGGCGCAGCGTATCTGGGTTTAAGCGCGGCTAAAGCGGCGCTAAGAAGCGGCGCGGGCTTGGTTACTTTGGCCGCGCCGTCTTCCATAAAATGCGCCTATATGTCAAGGGTAACCGAAAGCATGCTTTATTTTTTGTCCGATAAAGACGGCAAGGTAATCTTTGTAAAAGACGAAATTGACGAGCTTTTAAAAAAGGCCGATGTTTTGATAATAGGAATGGGACTGGGCACAAGCTTAGAAGTTAGCAAAATAATTGATTATGTTCTTCAAAATTATTCCATAACGGTTATTATTGACGCCGACGGATTAAACAGCCTTAACTTAGACAGCTTAAAAGGAACGAAATGCAAGGTCATCCTGACCCCGCATATGGGCGAGTTCGCGCGGATGATGAAACTGCAAATAGACGATATCAAGCGCGACCCTATCGGCCTTGCCAAAAAATTTTCGCAAGAGTATGGCGCAATCGTAGTTTTGAAAAGCAACGCCACTATTATTACCGACGGGGAGCAAGTTTGGCTCAATATAACGGGAACGCCCGCTCAAGCTAAGGGAGGCAGTGGCGATGTTTTGGCGGGATGTATGGGCGCGTTGCAAAAAATATTGCCGCCGTTAGAGGCTTGTTTTGCGGCGTGTTATATAACGGGAAGCGCCGCGATTTTGGCGGAAAGCCAAAAAGGCTCCTACAGTGTTTTGGCAAGCGATGTTATAGAGAATATCCCAAATGTCATAAAAGACTTGATAGAAAAATAATATTTTATTTGATTTTGCTCTTTAGCTGGTCTATGGTTTGCGTATTTGCGCGCGTTATCGGCTTCCAACCTTTTATTTTAAACAAAGCGCGGTAAATTATATACACATAAGACGCCATGTTGATTGGAAAGGTAAAGGCGTATAATATCTTTTTATATGTAGGCGCGATTATTTTTTTCCATTCCAAAACCGTAACAGTTAGGGCTACAAACGCCAAAATCCCATAAAAAACGCCTAAAATAATCAATAGTTTAATAATAATATCGCCCAAAAGCAATTCGGGCGATAATATCGCCAAAATAATTTGAACGATAGACGAGCCTATTCCCCAAGTAAATGTGATAAGCGGGATAGGCAACAGCACAAAGTTCAAGTCGTGCGCCGCGAGCTTTCCGGTCTTAAATAAGGTCTTAAAGTATTTTAAAGTAAACAATGTCATGCAGATATAATTGCCTCTTACCCACCTGATTCTTTGGTTGAACATATCTTTTAGGGACGAGGGCTGTTCGTCATAAAAAACGGCGTCGTAACATTGGATGATTTTATGTCCTTTTAATACTTCTGAATGTGAAAATTCCAAGTCCTCGGTCAAAGTCCTATAAGGCCAGCCGCCTTCGTCTTTTAGGATTTGATAATCCACATAAAAGCCCGTTCCGCTTATATGCGTGGAAGTGTTTAGCTTGGTGCGCGCCCTATGTTCTATTCGTGATTGTTCCAAATAAATCATTCCGCTTCCCGCGGCCACCCAATTTTGATCGTAATTTTTGGGCATCCTGTATCCCGTGATTATTTTGTGCCCTTCGGCCACGGCATCGTTCATCTTGCCGATAAAGTCTTCGGCCAAAAGGTTATCCGCGTCAAAAAAGAAAAATCCCTTATAATCTTTGTCTTTATAATCCTCAAATATTTTGTTTAGGACATAATCCAAAGCATAGCCCTTGCCCTTTTTTTGATTGTCAAATCTTTCGTAGACAATCGCCGAGGCTTGTCTGGCTATTTGGGCGGTATTGTCCGTGCAGTTGTCCGCCACCACAAATATGTCAATGAGTTCGGAGGGGTAGTCTTGTTTTTTGATGCTGTCAATTAATTGGGCTATTACTTTTTGCTCGTTTCGCGCGGGGATTATTACGCCATATCTAAAAAACTCGGACGATTTTTTAAATTTTTTGGGCGGCAAAAAGACCGCGACAAAAAAATAAACAAAAAAATGGAAACTCAAAACCAATAAGACAATAGTCATTATAAGCGAGACATTGTCAATTATTTTTATTATTTGGATCATTTTCTTCCCTCGTGTTTTTGATTTTTATCATTTGCGCGTTCTTTTGGGCGACAGTTAGCAACAATAGCGTTGAAATCGCTAAATAATAAATTACCAAAGTAACATCAATCAATCCATACAGTTCCAAAGACGCAATAGACATCATAATAGC
>JAAZDJ010000106.1 GCA_012512255.1 Clostridiales bacterium
AAGTCGTAAATATAAAGCGGCCTAAACATAAGCATTATTAAAGAGGCAAAACCTAAGCTATTAAGCGAATCCAATCTTTGCCCCAAAGTTTTGGATAAAATCATTATTACGCCCATAATCCCCGCGCGGGCAACCGAAGGCGCGAAACCGCATAACGCGCAATAAAAACCGATAAACGCTGTCATTATAATCAATTTTGATATCCTAAAACGCTTGACGCCAAAAAAGATAAGGCTTGCGCATATAATCAAAAAGCTTATGTTCATTCCCGATACGGCCAAAATATGGGCAAGGCCGGCGGTTTTGTAACTTTTGTATATGTCGTTCGCGATATGGTCGCGGTTGCCCGTTATCATAGCGTAGCTTATACCGGCGGCGTCTTGATCGGAAATGTTTTTAAAAATAATATCTTTCAGCTTATACCTAAAGGCCGATAATATATCGCTTTTGCCGCTATATCGCCTCACATCAAATTCTTGGCATCTTATGACATATTTTATGTTTTGGTGGTAATTTTGTAAGCTAAGGTAGTCCAAATTATCTATCTTTTGGGCGACCAAATCCCCGCTATAAACCATTATCTTATCGCCCGCGCGCAAACCATATAGGTAGCTTTGCTCGTCCAATTCAATAAAAACTTGGGCTTTGCCTTTTATTTTTTTGCCATTTACTTTTATATCTTTGCCTATAGCGGCTATCAGCTTTTGGTCTTGGATAATTTGGTCGGTTAAAGTCAAGGTTATTTGCCCTTTTTGGTCCTTGCCTTCCCAAAAATAAAACGCGTGCAGCGTTGAAGCCAAACAAATCAAGGATAAAACCAAAGTTACTATTAAATTTATACGGCGGCCTTTAAAAAGCGAGACAATAACGACCATAGCGCTAAAAGCCGCCAAACTAAATGACGCCCAAAGGTAATTATGGCGAAACATCTCGCATATTCCTAATATTAGCGCGCCTAAAGCGACGCCCATAAAAAACAAAAGACGAAAATTTATTATTTTTTTCATCGTTTTATTTTCAAAAACATAAAAATATTTATGCCTTAATTATGCACAAATATATGTTTAAAACAATGCCGTTTTTATAAAGGAGAAAAAATTATCAAAGAATTGTTAAAGACCACGGCGATAATGACCTTTTTTTCCATAACCACTAAAACCATAGGATTTTTGTTTAGATGGTATCTTTCGCAAACGCTCGGCGCCGAAATGATGGGGGTTTACCAAGTCGCTTTTTCGGTGTTTATTGTTTTTTTGGTTATGGTGTCCAGCGGAATACCCATTACCGTCACGTCCATGACCGCAAGGTCGCAGTTTGACTTGTCAATAAATCAAGGCTCTACCGTAAGCGCCGCCGTTTTTATTAATATTATTGTAAGCCTTCTGGCGATATCAATCGTGTTATTATTTGAAAATTTATGGCGGGCGGCTTTTGCCAATCCTTTGAGTTATAACATCTTGATAATGCTAATGCCAGCCGTGGTCTTTTCTTCAATAGGCGATTCTTTCAAAGGCAATGTTTGGGGCAAAAAACACTATTTCGCGGTATCTTGTATAGAGTTAATAGAACAAACCGTAAGAATCTTAATCTGCATGCTGTTGTTTTTATACGCCAAAAATTCGCTTGCCCGCGCCAACCTTGCCGCGCTTTCGCTTTCGCTGGCTTGCGCCGCAAGCGCGCTTATTATGATCGCGTTTTTTCATAAATTGGGCGGGCGCGCCCAGACGCCCCAAGGGCATATAAAACAAGTATTCCAAATGTCCGCGCCCATTACCGTAATGCGCGTAAGCTCGGCATTGGTCAACTTTTTGATCGCCATAATAATCCCCAAAAGGCTGATTGTGTCGGGCCTTAGCAATTCTAAGGCTATGGAAATATACGGCTCAAGCGTGGGAATGTCCATGGGTTTTTTGTTCGCGCCTATAACTCTGACAGGGGCGCTTGCCGTGGCTCTGGTGCCCAGAGTCAATGAGGAATACGAATGCAAAAACTTGACATGCCTTGGCAATACGGCAAAAAACGCGGTAGGTTTTTCTATAATTACCGCTTCTGTTTTTAT
>JAAZDJ010000107.1 GCA_012512255.1 Clostridiales bacterium
CGATTAGGTCAACTACTTTGCAAGAATAACCCCATTCATTGTCATACCATGCTACAAGCTTTACAAACTTATCGCTGAGCATTATTCCCGCTTTCGCGTCAAAGATTGAAGTATGAGGATCGCCGATAAAGTCGGAAGATACAACCGCTTCTTCGGTATAAGCCATAATACCTTTCATATTGGTTTCGCAAGCTTCTTTGATAGCCTTGCAAATTTCTTCATAAGTGGTTGGCGTCTTTAATGTGCAAGTAAGGTCAACTACAGAAACATTAAGCGTGGGCACTCTAAACGCCATTCCTGTGAGCTTGCCGTTAAGCTCGGGGATAACCTTGCCCACAGCCTTGGCGGCGCCTGTGGAGGAAGGAATAATGTTTGCTGAAGCGGCCCGGCCGCCTCTCCAGTCTTTTTTGGAAGGCCCGTCAACTGTCTTTTGGGTCGCTGTGGTTGAATGAACGGTAGTCATAAGCCCTTCTTCAATTCCGAATTTGTCATTAATAACCTTTGCCAATGGCGCAAGGCAGTTGGTTGTGCAGCTTGCGTTGCTTATAATAGTAAGGTCTTTGGTATATTTGTCGTTGTTAACGCCCATTACAAACATAGGCGCGTCTTTGGAAGGCGCGGTAATGATAACCTTTTTTGCGCCGGCTTTCAAATGAGCCGAAGCGGCTTCCATGGTAGTAAACACGCCTGTGGCCTCAGCAATATATTCCGCGCCCGCTTCGCTCCATTTGATGTCCGCGGGGTCTTTTTCGGCGAAGAAATAGATTTCATTGCCGTTGATTAGCAGCTTGCCGTCCCTAACTTCCACATCCCCTTTAAATCTTCCATGAATTGTATCATACTTAAACATGTAAGCCGCGTAATCCAAATTCAAGAAAGGGTCATTAATAGCGACAACTTTTACATTAGGGTTATCTAAAGACGCGCGCAAGACAAGTCTGCCAATTCTACCAAAGCCGTTGATACCGACTTTTACTACATTTTGTGCCATATAATTTTACCTCCATATATATTAAAAATTTAAATCACATTAAATTATCAGGGTTAAGGCATTCCAATTCTTTTATTACAAATCGTCCGTCTTTTCTGACAAGTTTGCCGTCCATGTAAATTTCGCCGCCGCCGTATTCAGGCGTCATAATCAAAACCAAATCCCAATGAACAGCGGATTTGTTCCCGTTGAAAGCCTCGTCATAAGAAGCGCCCGGCGTAAAATGGATTGATCCTGAAATCTTTTCGTCAAACAAAATATCGCCTGTGGGCTTGGTTATATAAGGATTAAGGCCAAAAGAAAACTCGCCAAAATATCTTGCGCCCTCGTCTGTGTCCAATACTTTGTTGAGCGCTTCGGTATGGTTGGCCGTAGCTTCAATAATTTTGCCGTTTTTAATAACAAACCTTACTTTTTCGTATTTAAGCCCTTGATGCATTGACGGAGCGTTGTATTCTATGACCCCGTTGACGCTGTCTTTGATGGGCGCCGTATATATTTCGCCGTCGGGTATATTTCTTTGGCCCGAACATTTTATAACGGGAATATTTTTTATGGAAAAAGACAAATCGGTAGTCGGGGTAACCAGCCTTACCATATCTGTTTTTTCCATATAGGCCTTTAGATTATCCATCGCCTTGTCCATTTTGGAATAATCCAAATTGCATACCTTAAAATACAAATCCTCAAATTCTTCGGTGCTCATAGAAGAAGCTTGCGCCATTGAAGGATTGGGATATCTTAAGATAACCCATTTGGTCTTAGCGACCCTGATTTCATGATGAATGGGATACGCGTAATATTTGTTATCTAAGCCCATTTTTTCGGCAGGCACATCGGATAATTCAAAGGTATTGTTTGCGCCTCTTATTCCAATATAGGCGTCCATATCGGACATAAGATATTTTGCGTATTTAGCCCTAAGGGAGCAATGTTCTTGAGTTGTTTGCAAAAGAAGCTGGCGTTGAACCCTTGTATCATACAAGCTTATAAAAGGAAATCCCCCTACTTTGTAAACTTCTTTTATTATTTCATTAACAAGCATATAATCTATATCGTAAGCTTCTATGTATATCTTTTCGCCCTTTTTTAGACTACAAGAGTAATTTACCAAATTTTGAGCAAGCTTTGTTAATCTTGGATCAACCATTTATACATCTCCGATTGTGAATTCATTATCATTATACACTAACTGTTATTATTTGCCAAATAAATTGACATTATCCAAAATAGATAAATTCCCCGGACAAGCCGTTATCGTTATAAAATTATAACATACTTTAGATTTTTTATTAATTTAAATCATTTTTTATTATAATTTTTTATAAAACAAAAAAAATAATAATTTAAATATATTTTCTTTGAAAAAATATAAATAAAAACGCTTTGCAAATACTAAAAACGCTAGTCAAATATTGGCGATTAGTGTATAATATTCAAAGAAAAAATTACTTGGAGAGTTAAATGCCACTAGTTAATACGAAAGAGATGTTGATGAAAGCCTACGCAGGTGGTTATGCCGTAGGCGCTTTTAATGTAAACAACATGGAAATGATTCAAGGAATTGTTTCAGCAGCTATTGAAGAAAGAGCCCCCTTAATACTACAAGTATCAAACGGCGCAAGAAAATACGCAAACCCCATTTATTTAAAAGCATTGGTTGAAAGCGCGGTAAAAGAAAGCAATTTGCCTATAGCTTTGCATCTAGACCACGGCGATACCTATGAGCTATGCGTATCCGCGATTGATGACGGTTTTACATCTGTTATGATTGACGCTTCGCATCATTCTTTTGAGGAAAACATCAGAATAACAAGAAAGGTCGTGGAATATGCCCATCCTAGAAATGTAACAGTGGAAGCCGAGCTTGGCAGATTAGCGGGTATTGAGGATGGTATCTATGTGTCGGAAAACGATTCGGCCTTTACCGACCCTTCGCAAGTTGAAGAGTTTGTTGAAAGAACGGGCGTTGATTCCTTGGCGATAGCCATAGGAACAAGCCATGGAGTTTATAAATTCAAAGGCGAACCCAAGCTAAGATTTGATATTTTGGAAGAAGTTGCAAGAAGATTGCCTAATTTTCCCATAGTGTTGCACGGCGCAAGTTCGGTCTTGTCCGAATATGTTGATATAATACAAAATAATGGCGGCGATTTAGTAGGCGCGAAAGGCGTACCCGAAGAAATGCTGAGAAAAGCCGCTAAAATGGCTGTTTGCAAAATCAATATTGACAGCGATTTGAGAATGGCGTTTACGGCGGCCATAAGAAAATATCTTATGGAAAACCCCTCTCATTTTGACCCGCGCCAATACTTAGCACCCGCCCGAGAAAGCGTAAAACAATTGGTAAAACATAAAATAAGAAATGTGCTTGGATGCAATAATAAAATTTGAGAAATTTAAGAGGTAATCATAAAATGATTACCCTTTTTTTAGGTTTGAATAAAAAAATTTTTTTGCCCTTTTTTAGCGCATTAAAATTTTGCAACCCATACATAGAAAGGAAGGTTAAATATGCCAAAAAATAAATCTATAAAAAAAGTGCTTGTTATCGGTTCGGGTCCGATCATTATCGGGCAAGCGGCGGAATTTGATTATGCGGGAACTCAAGCTTGCCGCGCGTTAAAAGAGGAAGGACTTAAAATCGTCTTGATAAACTCAAATCCAGCCACTATAATGACCGACAAAAATATAGCCGATAAAGTTTATATAGAGCCCTTAACGCCTGACTTTGTCAAAAAAATAGTCTTAACAGAACGGCCTGATAGCGTATTGCCGTCTTTAGGCGGACAAACAGGTCTTAACTTGGCAATGGAGCTTGCCGAGGAAGGATTTTGGGCTAAAGAAAATATTAAGCTTTTGGGAACGAATATATCCGCGATAAAAATGGCCGAGGACCGTCAAGAATTTAAAGATACAATGCTCAAAATCAACGAGCCTTGTATCGCAAGCAAAGTTGTCACTAGAGTGCAGGACGCCTTGGAATTTGCCGAAGAAATCGGTTATCCCGTAATTGTTAGACCCGCCTATACTTTGGGCGGCACAGGCGGCGGCAAAGCCAATAACAAAGAGGAGTTAAAAGAGATTGCGTCTAACGGCCTTAGGCTTTCTAGAGCGCATCAAGCTTTGATAGAAAAAGACATAACAGGCTGGAAAGAAATTGAGTATGAAGCGATACGCGATAGCAAAGATAACGTTATTATCGTGTGCGATATGGAAAATGTTGACCCAGTCGGCGTTCACACTGGAGACAGCATAGTGGTCGCGCCCTGCCAAACATTATCCCAAGAACAGCGCCAAATGTTAAGGACGGCGTCTTTAAAAATTATTTCGGCTTTAGGAATTGAAGGCGGATGCAATATTCAATTCGCTTTGCGTCCCCAAAGTCTTGAATACGCGGTAATAGAAGTAAACCCTAGAGTATCGCGCTCGTCCGCGCTAGCCTCAAAAGCGACAGGATATCCCATAGCTAGAATTGCCACGAAGATAGCCATAGGATACACGCTTGATGAGATACAAAAAAATTCAACGCAATCCGATATTGAGCCTGTAATGGATTATTTGGTAGTCAAAATTCCCAAATGGCCTTTTGACAAATTTGTTCACGCCAATAGAACCTTAGGAACCCAAATGAAAGCAACGGGCGAAATTATGGCGATAAGCACAACATTTGAAAGCGCATTAATGAAGGCGGTGCGTTCCCTTGAGTTAAATCTTTATCACCTCCAGCTATCTAAGCATGCCAAATTTACTGACGAGCAAATTGAAAACATGCTGCATGAGGTTACCGATGAAAGAATCTTTGTGGTAGCCGAGGCTTTAAGGCGAGATATTGATATTGAAAAAATCGCTCAAATCACTAAAATTGATAGATACTTTTTAGAAAAAATCAATAACCTTATCCTTTGGGAGAAAAAGCTCAAAAAATTAAAATTAATAGATTTGACCGCCGATATCTTAATGCGCTCTAAACAACTTGGCTTTACGGACAAACTCATTGGAGAATTTGTAGGCGCGAAAAAAGAAGATATTACAAAACTTAGAAAAAAATATAACATAAATCCCGCCTATAAAACGGTGGATACTTACGCTTCTAAGTTGGACGCTTACACGCCTTATTATTATTCCGCCTATGACGGAAAAAGTAAATCTCCAAGCGACGATAAGAAAAAAGTCTTGGTATTGGGCTCTGGGCCAATCAGAATAGGCCAAGGCATAGAATTTGACTATTGTTCCGTACATTGCGTTTGGGCCCTAAAAGAAGCGGGTTATGAAACAATCATAGCCAACAGCAATCCTGAAACTGTTTCCACAGACTTTGATACTTCGGATAAACTTTATTTTGAGCCTTTAACGCCCGAGGACATTGAGACCCTTGTGGAAAACGAACAGCCCGACGCGGCTTTGGTGCAATTTGGCGGTCAGACGGCAATAAAACTTACCAAGACTTTGGTTAATTTGGGCGTGCCCATTATGGGGACCAGCGAAAAAAGCATAGACGCCGCAGAAGACCGCGAAAAATTTGACGAGATTTTGGAATCTTGCAATATCCCCCGCCCCAAAGGAATGGCTGTGTTTTCAAAAGCTAAAGCGGTCGCCGCGGCAGAAGCTTTGGGTTATCCGGTTTTGGTAAGGCCTAGTTATGTTTTGGGCGGACAAGGGATGCAAATTTGTTATAACAGCCAAGACGTCAAAGAATTTATGCAGATAATAAACACAGTCAAACAAGAACACCCTGTCTTGGTTGACAAATATCTTATGGGAAGAGAGCTGGAAGTTGACGCTATATGCGACGGCGAAGACATATTGATACCGGGCATTATGGAGCATTTGGAAAGGGCCGGAATTCATAGCGGCGACAGCATCTCCGTTTATCCTACCCAGACTATCCCCGCCCTAATCAAACAAAAAGTCGTGGAATACACCTATAAACTTTCAATGGCGCTTAATGTCATTGGACTTGTGAATATTCAGTTTGTGTATTTTGATAACGAACTTTATGTGATAGAAGTCAACCCCCGCTCGTCAAGAACCGTGCCTTATATAAGCAAAGTAACCAATGTGCCCGTTGTGGACATTGCCACGGCTTGCACAATAGGCAAAAAACTTAAAGACTTGGGCTATGGCACAGGCCTTTATCCCGAAAGCGCTTATTGCGCGGTAAAAGTGCCTGTGTTCTCTTTTGCCAAACTAGGAGGAGTTGAGGTTAGTTTGGGCCCCGAGATGAAGTCAACGGGCGAAGTGTTGGGTATTGACAAAAGCTTTGGCCAGGCGTTATACAAAGGGCTTTTGGCTTCGGGCATAAAAGCGCCCGTAGGCGGCGGCGTTTTGATCACGGTCAATGATCAAGATAAACAAGAAATAGCGCCTGTTGCCGAGGAATTGAGAAAACTAGGCTTTATACTCTACGCCACCAAAGGAACTTCAAAAACGCTTAACGAAAACGGAATACCGACTATAACGGTTGATAAGATTGGGGAAGGCTCTTTTGATATACTTTCCACTCTGGATTCGGGAAAAATCAGCTTGTTAATAAATACGCCAAGCCGCAATAGAAAAACCGAAGTGGACGGACTAAAAATCAGAAGGCGCTGCGTTGAATTATCCATCCCCTGCCTTACTTGCATAGACACTGTCAACGCGCTTATATACGCTCTCAAAATCAACAAGCAAAACCCAGATTTGACAATAGTGGATATAACGCAAATTTAAAAAAATCCCCTTTATTAGAAAGGGGGTTTTTTTATTTATTTTTATCGTCTTTTTGTATATATTTGCATAAATCGCAGCCATGGCATGCCTTGACGCCTTGTTTTTTATTTTTGATTTTATTTTTTACCAGATACGCGATTGCGCCTATTACGGACAAACTTACTAAAACTAATATCACAATATCGGCGGGTGTCATTATTTTTCTCCTATATATTAATCATATGCTATTTAATTAAGTTATAAGCATAACAAGGTTGCCCAAGCCATAAATTAACAGCGATATCAAATAAGCCAAAATTAATTGATAGACCAATATAACCGCTGTCCATTTTTTTGATTTTACTTCTTGGGATATCGCGCCTATTGCCGCAAAACACGGCGGCGCCAAAAGGTTAAAAACCATAAAACAATATACTGCCAAAGGCGAAACAAATATGCCCGCGCTTGTTATCCAAGCCTTGACCTGTTCCATTAAGCCTTCATTTTCCAAAGGGTCGCCCAAGCCCGATAATGTCCCAAATGTGGTGACCACCACTTCTTTGGCCACAAATCCAGACAAAATGGCAAACGCCGCCTGCCAAGTCCCAAAGCCCATAGGTTTAAATATATAGGCGAATATCCCTCCGATATTTGCCATTATGCTGTCGTTTGGATTGGCGACCATTGTAAACGAAAAATTGAATGATTGCAAAAACCAAATAATGACCGACGAAATTAAGATTACAGTTCCCGCTCTTTTTACAAAACTCTTAAATTTATCAAGCAAAATTCTCAATAAAGTTTTGGCATGGGGCGCGCGATACGGGGGCATTTCCATAACAAACGGCGTGTATTGCTTTTTGAATACAAATTTTAGGAAAATAACGCCGGTTATCACCGCCATTGCTATGCCCAAAAAATATATAGAAAAGATAACCAATGTAGCCGTTATGCCCTCAAAAAAGGCCGCGGTTAAAAATGTCCAAATAGGCAGTTTGGCGCCGCAAGACATAAAAGGCGTTACCAAGATAGTCAATCTTCTTTCGTTTTCGTTTTCCAATGTTCTTGCGCCCATAACGGCGGGCACGCTGCAACCAAAACCCATAAGCATGGGCACAAAGGATTTCCCGCTCAAGCCAAATTTCCTAAACGCTCTATCCATAATAAAAGCGGCTCGCGCCATATATCCCGTGGCCTCCAAAATGGATATAAATAAATACATAACTAGGATATATGGCAAAAATCCAAAAACCGCCCCCACGCCGCCATAAATTCCGTCAATTACCAAAGCTATGGCCCAATCAGACGCGTTGACAAAAGACAAAAAACGGGCCAACAGCTTGCCAATCTCGCCTACAACCCATTCTATGCCGTAAGCCGCCAAAGCGCCCGGCATCATTACCGTAACGCCGGCTATTTTAAACTTGCCAAAAACCAAGAAAAAAATTAAAAACATAATACAGAAAAAAATCGGCAAGCCCCAAACCTTATGGGTCAAGACTTTGTCAATTTTTTCTGTTTTGGTAGCTTCTTTGAGTTTTTTGCGGTTTTTTATGGCGCATTGGCAATTTTTGGTTATAAAATCATACCTTAAGTCCGCAACCAGCCCTTCTATGTCTTCATAGTCTTTCTTGATATTATCAATAATATCTAATATAGTCTTTTTAGCGTTATCGTTTATATTTAATGAATCTAAAAGAACTTGGTCTTCTTCCAACAACTTGACAGCGATATAATCCGAACTCGAAATGTTTAAATCGCGCAAAAAGTTAGAAATCTTCATTATGCTGTCGCCCAAAAATGAATGCCTCAATACCGATGCCGCATGTCTTCTTAAAGTTGCGGTCTTATACGCGGCGTCCATTAATTCATTCAAGCCCTTTTTTTTATGCGCCGATATAGGAACAACTTTTACGCCTAAAGCTTTTTCCAATTCCATCGCGTCAAAATTTACATTATCCTTTTCCAAAACATCTATATAATTTAGGGCGATTACTATCGGTGTGTCTATTTCAATTAGCTCGGTTGTAAGATATAAATTTCTGCACAAATTGGTGGCGTCAACTATATTGATAACAATATCGGGTTTTTCATTTTGGATGTAATTTCGCGCGATTATACCTTCGGGAGAATAAGGAGAAGTGGAATAAATGCCCGGCAAATCAACCAAAAGCGCGGTTTGCCCTAATATTTTTTTCTTATAAATGCCTTCTTTTTTCTCAACGGTAACTCCGGGCCAATTTCCTACGCGGGCGTTACTGCCCGTAAGAGCGTTAAATAGCGTAGTCTTGCCGCTGTTGGGATTGCCCGCTATCGCAATTCTTAATGCCATACAAGCTCCATTTAATCAATAATTTCCACAGAAATGTTTTCCGCGTCAGCCTTTCTTATGCTTAAATCATATCCTCTTACGAAGATTTGAATCGGATCGCCCAAAGGCGCGACTCTTCTAAAAAGTATCTCAGCGCCGGGAGTTATTCCCATTTCTAAGAGTTTTCTTTTGAGCATGCCCTTGGCCAATATTTTTTTGACTTTGCAACGCTGCCCTATCTTTAACTGTTCTAAAGTCATAACTATAGCCCCAAAAACATAATGTTAGTCATAACTAACAATCAAATATTTAAAAAACATCCTATATGGATGTTAGTCTAATATAACAATATTATATTAGTTTAAGCAATACATTGTCAAGCTTTTTTTGCTCTCTTTTGTTTTTTTCTGCGCTTTTTCAACAGCTTCAAAATCTGTCCTATATTTTGTCTTGCGCATTCTTCGCCGGCTTTTATCGCCAAATCATTTTGCTTAAATATAAACAAATTTCTGTCTTGCATGTCAGGCGTTAATAAAAGATCGCAAAGATGGCTTATCCGTTTTGTGTTTTCCCAATCCATTAACAAAAAAGTTTGCTCCGCCATTTTTATAATGCCCGAAGGTTTTTGCCCTTTTTTGTATGGGCCTATGGCGTCAACCGCTATAGTTATGTCGGCGCCAAGTTTATAAGCTTGCGGTATAGGAAGCCTATAATGCACGCTTCCGTCCACAAAAAGCCTGCCCTCATACTCAAACGGCTTAAAAACCAAAGGGATTGACATGCTGGCGCGCATGGCTTTCCAAAGCTCGCCCCTTGTTATCATTACGGATTCGCCGCTTATAAGGTCTGTGGCGATTGAGGCGAATTTTATTTTTAGGTCTTCAATCTTTTGGTCGCCAAGATGTTTTATTAAAATGGATTTTATTTTGTTCCCATTGATTAATCCCAATTTTTTTCCCGGCAACAAATCAAAGTCCATTACGGTAGCTTGATTTACCTTGTTGGAAATTTTTATCATTTCATCTATAGAAAAACCCGCGGCGTAAAAACCGCCCACTAACGCGCCCATAGACGAGCCGACAATAATATCGGGCTTTATGTTGTATTCTTCTAGGACTTTTAAAACGCCAATATGACAAAAACCTCGCGCGCCGCCCGCTCCCAAGACTAAAGCCAGTTTTTTATTAAACATATTAATTTGCGCCTTTTCATAAGATATATATTATATTAACAAATTTTTTTTATGTTTACAACAAAAACTAAATTAAGGCCTTTAAGATTGATTTTTTATAAAGCGCATATAATATTGATATTCTTTATATGCGTTATAATCGTATCTATTTTGATTAATCCCGTCAAATACATCCAATCCGCTTTAGACGGGCTTATCGTATGGGCGACGGTAATAGTCCCAGCTGTTTTTCCTTTCTTGTTTTTTTCTTTGGCGTTGATTGAGCTTGGAATGGCGCAAAAGATATCTAAAATATTTTATCCCTTGACATCAAAATTATTTAAGACAGGCGGCGTTTCGGCTTATATTTTTTTTATGAGTTTAATTAGCGGCTATCCAATAGGCGCTAAGCTAATAGAAGATTTTTATAACAAAGGATTTATTGACTCATATGAAGGCGCAAGAATTATTAGTTTTTGTTCTATGGCAAGCCCCATGTTTGTTCTGGGAAGCGTAGGAATAGGATTGCTCAAATCATACGCCGCGGGCTTAATTTTGCTTATATCGCAAATTTTATCCAATATAATCAATGGATTGATATTTAGCAATTATAAATCAAAAAACTTTCAATCAAAATTATTAATAGCGCCGCAAACAAAAAACGCCGATAATGTTTTATCTGAGTGCGTATATAACTCCGTTATCAGCGTATTGACAGTAGGCGGATTTATAGCAATCTTTTACATGATTGCTGAGATTTTAAACGATATATATTTTTTGTATCCTTTAAGATTAATCTTAGAAAAACTTGGAATAAACGAAAATTTTTCGGATGGCTTGACAAGAGGGTTAATAGAAATAACCAACGGATGCCTTCATATAAGCGCCCAAGGAGGAAGCCTTATCCAAAAAACAGTCTGTTGCGGTTTTTTAATTTCCTGGGGCGGTTTATCGGTGCATTTTCAGAACTTGGCTTTCTTAACCAAATCAGGCATAAAAATAAGTTTTTATTTCTTATCAAAAACAACCCAGTCATTAATCATGCTGATAATTACTTTGATTTTTTGCCTTATTTTTCTGCGTTAATAATTTCCCAAATACTTAAAATATGTGGTTGATTTTTTGATTTTATCAAAAGCCGATTGGACATTTTGGTCGTTTACATTGCCCAAAAAGTCCACAAAAAAAATATAATTTCCATAACGGTTTTTGAAAGGTCGCGACTCTATTTTGGTCATATTTAGACTGTGTTCATGCAATATTTGCAATATTTTTAATAATCCGCCGGGTTTGTTTTCCGCGTCAAATATAATAGAGATTTTTTGGTTAGTATTATGATGCCGAGGCTCTTTTTCTAAAACCACAAATCTCGTTATGTTGTTCGTGTCGTTTTGTATTGTTTCAGGCAAGGCTTTTAAATCCTGGTTAAGATTATGCTCGCCGGCAATAGCGGCGGTATAGTCGTCCTCAATGCTTTCAACGGCTTTTGATGTGGAAGATGTATATACTATTTCAGCGCTTGGATAACGCTTTGCCAAAAACTTTCTGCATTGTCCGTAGGCTTGGGCGTGGGTAATGATTTTTTTAATATTGTTAAAATCGCCCGTCTTTTTCATAATCAGCTTGTGGTTTATTTCCAAGCAAATTTCTTTGGTAATATAAAGCTCGCATTCCCACGCCAAAATATCCAAGGTGTTGCTTACTGCACCTTCCAATGAATTTTCTATGGGCAATACGGCTTTATCCGTAAGATTTCCAACCGCCAAAGCGACATCAATAAATGTGGGAAATTGTATTATGGTATCTTCAGGGGATTTTACTTTTTGCGCCACAAGATAAGAATAACTGTTTTCCGGACCCAAATAGCCTATTTTCATAATTGCTCCGCTATATCAAAAACCAATCTCTCGGTCTTAGCCCAGCCAATGCATGGGTCGGTTATTGATTTCCCAAACTCTTTGCCGTCTATATCTTGAGCGCCGTCTTGAAGATAGCTTTCAATCAAAAAACCTTTAAAGTGTTTTGCAAACTCTTTGCTGTATTTTTTATTGCTCATAACTTCATGGACTATTCTTATCTGCTGCATGGCGTCTTTGCCCGAATTGGAATGATTGGTGTCTATAATTATAGACGGGTTTTTAAGCCCTGTTTTTTCGTATAATTTAGAAAATTTAATTACATCTTCAAAGTGGTAATTGGGAATATGAATGCCATTGGTATCCACAGCGCCCCTTAATATCGCGTGCGCGTATGGATTGCCGTCGGTTTGCACCTGATAATGATGATATTTAAATTCGTTGGGTATTTGGACGGCATAGATAGAGTTAAGCAATACCTGTAAGCTTCCGTTCATCGGGTTTTTTACGCCCACAGGCAAGTCTATTCCGCTGCAAACAAGCCTATGCTGTTGGTTTTCGGAGGATCTAGCGCCAATGGAAACATAAGTCAAAAGGTCGTCAACATATGCATAGTTATCCGGATATAGCATCTCATCGGCCGCTGTTAGGCCCGATTCTTTTATCGCGTTAATGTGCATTCTTCTTAACGACAATATCCCTTCTTGAATGTCGGTCCCGCTGTTAGGGTCGGGCTGATGCAACATGCCCTTATATCCTTCTCCGCGCGTCCGCGGCTTGTTGGTATAAATTCTGGGTATTATAAAAATCTTTTCAGCCACCCTTTCTTGAAGTTTGCCCAATCTTCTGACATATTCCAAAACAGCGCTTTCGTTATCGGCGCTGCACGGTCCTATGATTAGCAAAAGTTTAGAACTTTTGCCGCAAATTATATCAATCGCTTCTTGATCGCGTTTTTGTTTGAGTTCTTTTAAGTCCTCGGGAAAAGGCAAATATTCCTTTATCTTCTCGGGCGAGTCTATTTCCTTTTTTATTCTGAACAACTTTATTCAACCTGCCTTTTTAAAAGTAGTTATGCGTTTTCGGCGATATAATACAATAATTTTTCGGTCTTTTCCCAGCCAAGACAGGCGTCTGTTATGGACTTTCCATATTCTTTTCCGTTAACATCTTGTTTGCCGTCTTGAATGTAACTTTCAATCATAAACCCTTTCACATATTTGCCAAACAGCGAGCTTGACTTTTTGTTGGCCAAAACTTCTTTTACTATCCTTATTTGCTCAAAAGGATTTTTACCTGAATTTGAATGGTTTGTGTCAATAATTATTGTCGGGTTTTTCAAACCGCTTGCCTCGTATAACGCGCTAAACTTAACCACATCTTCATAATGATAATTGGGCACATTGATGCCGTTAGTATCAACCGCGCCTCTCAAAATCGCGTGCGCCAAAGGATTGCCGTCCGTCTTTACTTGCCAAAAGTTAAATTTGAACTCGTTGGGAATTTGGGCGGCATGAATAGAGTTTAACAAAACATGCATGCTCCCGTTCATAGGGTTTTTCATGCCCGTAGGCATGCCAATCCCGCTTGCCACCAACCTATGCTGTTGGTTTTCAACCGACCTTGCACCGACAGCCACATACGATATCAAATCGTCAACATAATAATGGTTTTCGGGATATAACATATCGTCCGCGCAAGACATGCCAAATTCTTGCAATGCCCTAAGATGCAAACGCCTTAGGGCAATTAGCCCGCTTTGAATGTCCGTTTCTTTGTTGGGATCGGGTTGATGGAGCATACCCTTATATCCTTCTCCGCGCGTCCGCGGCTTATTGGTATAAATCCTCGGAACTATAAAAACTTTGTCTTTTATTTTTTCGGCGACTTTGGCGAGCCTGCCTACATAATCCAAAACCGCAGTCTCATTATCGGCGCTGCACGGCCCGATTAAGACAAGCAGCTTGTCGCTTTCTCCCATGATTATCCGCGTTATTTCCAAATCTCTTTCGTGTTTTACCGCTTTTAGTTCTTCTGTAACAGGCAACATTTCTTTGATTGTTTTAGGTTGATCAATAGTTTTTACTAAAGTAAACATCTTATAACGCTCCGTATATCTGTAATTATTATATTTATTAGTTTTCTTTTAGTGTCTTTATCTATTGCTGTCTTTTAAACCATTAATCATATCGTCGCGGTTTTGTTTTAAGATCTCCAGCATATTTTTCAAAAAATCTTCCATGTCTTCAAACATAGTATATATTATTGCCGCCGCTTTGTTGATAGAATCATCGCAAGCTTGCCTTACATTCTCATAATGCGCCGCCGCAGCCTCTTCGGCTCTTTTCATTATCTCCGAGTTTTTTATTATTATATTAGAATGCGTTTCGGCTTCTTTGATGATTTGTTTTGCCTTTCTCTCGGCTTCTATAAGAATCTCCTCTTTGTTTGCCACCACATAATTGGCGTCTTTGATAACGGAAGGAAAAGCGCGCTTAAGGGCGTCTATCAAACTTAAGCATTTTTGAACATTAACTTTTTTGCCAAAAATACCTTTTTCCGTATCCAAAAACTCGTTTTCAAGTTCTAAAATAAGGTCATAAAAATCCATCTATTCCCCCATGTAATTGCGTATCAATTTTTCGGCTTCTTCACGCACCATTGCGGATATATCGGCTTTTTGTATGATAAGTTGTCTTATCAAGCTACTGTGTATATGAGAATATTTAGGGTTATTAATAAAAAACACGCTTTCTATTTCGGGATCAAGGCTTTTGTAAATAAGCGATAAAGATCTTTCATACTCAAAATCATTAACCGTTCTTAAACCTCTTATCAAAAGCCTGCAATTGTGTTTTTTACAAAAATCTGTAAGCAACCCGTCAAAAGTATGCACTTCCACATTTTTTAAAGATTTTGTGGAAGCGATTACGATGTTTTTTCTTTGGTCCAGGTCAAACATACAACGCTTGTCATCGCTTTTTGCGATAGCTATTATTACTTTGTCGTATGTCGCCGAGGCTCTTGAGGCAACATCAAAATGCCCAAGAGTGAATGGGTCAAAAGTCCCCGCAAAAACTACATTCATATAAACTCCGTAAAACTAAAAAATGTTAATTGCGTGTCGCCGTATTTTTTTATATTAATTATTTTATAATAATTTTGGTCAAAAACAAAATCTTTTTTTGTTGAATGTTCTATAATTATTTTTGAATTTCTATTCATTATAGGATATTTTAATAATGTTTGCAAGATTTCTTCCTCGCAATTATATTGATAAGGCGGGTCAATAAATATAAAATCATACTTCCGATTTTTATTGTATAAAAATCTTATGCAATCAAAAGCGTCCAAATTTAAAATTTCGGCGGGTTCTTTTGTTAAGTCAAGGTTGGCCTTTATTATTTTAATTAATTGAATATTGTTATCGCAAAAAGTAACTTTTGCGCCTCTGCTTATCGCCTCAATCCCAATATTGCCCGTTCCCGAAAACAAATCCAAAAAATAAGAACCAGCCAAATCATTTTGGATAATATTAAAAAGCGCCTCTTTGACGCGATCCGCAGTAGGCCTTAAATTTTTGACTTTGGAGGAGATAAGCTTTCGTCCTTTATGTTTTCCGCCGATAATCCGCATTTGATCACCCTTAGTTGTTAAACAACTTTATTTCTAATTGAATTTCTTGGTGTTGCTTTTTTTGTCTATCGCCGCCCAAGATATAGCCAGCCTCAAAAATAAATGGAACGGCAAAAATAATAATAAAAAACAAGGCGCTAAAATTGCTTACGGCGCTCATATTAATAATC
>JAAZDJ010000108.1 GCA_012512255.1 Clostridiales bacterium
ACTTCCTCTTTTTTGTGCTATAATGTCCTTGATTCATAGTGCCTTTTCCTTTTGTATAATCTTGTGTTACAAACTTATTATACAAAGATAAAGGTTCACTATGAATCTTTTTTTACCCGTTGCACTTCATTTTACAATCTTCCGCAATATTTTTTAGTTAATTTTTGAGTTGTTATTTATTGACTTAAAGTTTTTTATATTTTAATATTATGTTGTTTAAAAATCACTAAAGAGGAGATTTGGTTTTGAAGATTACATTTTTAGGCGCGGGCAGCACGATTTTTGCCAAGAATGTTTTGGGCGATTGCATCCTGACGCCCGAAATTGGCGATTTTGAGATCGCTTTGGTTGATATTGACCTTGAGCGCTTGGAAGACTCAAGGCTTATGCTAGAAAACATCAACAAAAAATACAACGGCAAAGCCAAAATAGTAGCTTACAAGGGCCGCCTAGAATCGCTTATGGGCGCCAATTTCGTGATTAACGCCATCCAGGTGGGCGGTTACGAGCCTTGCACCGTAATTGACTTTGAAATACCTAAAAAATACGGCTTAAGACAGACTATCGGCGACACCATAGGCATCGGCGGAATCTTTAGGGCGCTAAGGACAATCCCTGTTTTGGAGGAGTTTGCCCAAGACATGCATAAGGCTTGCCCCGAAGCGCTGTTTATTAACTATACCAACCCCATGGCTATATTGACGGGCTATATGCTAAGATATTTGGGCATAAACGCTGTAGGGCTTTGCCATAGCGTCCAGGTGTGCGTAAAAGGTTTGCTCGGCTCTTTGGGCATGGAAGAATATATAGAAAAATCAATTTCCAAAATTGCCGGCATCAACCATCAGGCTTGGCTGCTGGAAATCAAGGACCAATACGGCAACGATTTATACCCCGAAATCAAGCGCCGTTCCCTTTCGGGCGAATATTTGGACAAAATGCAATGGGATCTTGTTCGCCATGATATAATGCATAGGTTTGGCTATTACAACACCGAGTCCAGCGAACATACCGCCGAATACAATCCTTATTATATAAAATCCAAATATCCCGAGCTGATAGAGCGGTTTAACATACCTTTGGACGAATACCCCCGTAGATGCGTGTTGCAAATAGAAGGCTGGAAAGAAATGCGCGAAAAACTTATGGACTCCGATATAGAACACACGCCAAGCCATGAATACGCGGCCAAGATTATAAAGTCAATGACGCTCAACGAGCCCTACCAATTGCACGGCAACGTGCTAAACACAGGGCTTATCACCAACCTGCCCTACAACGCGTGCGTGGAAGTGCCGTGCCTTGTGGATAACGCAGGCATACATCCTTGCTATGTGGGCGATTTGCCCGAGCAGCTTGCCGCGCTCAACCGCACCAATATTAATGTCCAAAATATGACCATTCAAGCCGCCAAAGAGCGCAAAAAAGACCTAGTCTATATGGCGGCTTACCTTGACCCCCATACCGCGGCCGAGCTTAGCTTAGACGACATAAAAAATATGTGCGACGACTTGTTTGAAGCGCACAAAGACTGGCTGCCCGAGTATAAATAATTTATACGCCTTAAAAATATATAAAAAGCTTTTGGCTGGTTTTTGCCAAAAGCTTTTTTTATTATAAAAATACGCGATTTAACATATAAATCACAAAAAGAGCTATTGAATTGGGCTTGGGCGCGTGATATAATTAAATTATGATAATACTAAAGCTTTTATGGAAATTTACAAAATTTTTGTTAAAGCAAGCGTCAAAAATCTTAGGATTTTTGATAGTAAGGCTTTATTTGTGGATTCCCATAAGCTTTGCCGTCATATTCGCGCTGTGTTCGGCGCTTGTTCCTTTTTCTTTTATGGAATACCTGTCTCATTTTATCGTGCTTATGGCGGGCGGAACGATTTTGAGTTTGTTATTGTTTGTAAGAAGGCTTTTTGGGCTTAAGATAAGAAAAACCCCGCGCGCCCAAGCAGACGATAACGCGCCCCAAGAACAAACGCCGCAACCTGTCCAATCCCAATACGCAGAACAACGGTTTTCGCAGCCGCAATACGCGCAGCAGCGCCAATTTTATAATGAGGATTACATAGGCCCCGACGATATAAAAAGGTCTTTCAAAAGACGCAACGCCGAATGGTTTAACGTAACTTACGAGGTCGTGCCCGAGATAAAGCAATCCCTCAATATCCCCGACCTTAAGTCTTACAGCAATAATTACGACGTATCCATTGAGGAGCCCGCTAGGTTATACCGCACGCGAAAAGACCCTTCGTTGTTTATCGTGGAATATCCCGACCGCCTTGAATACTACCGCAAGACTTCCAGCGGGATGGTTTTGGTCAGCGTAGAAGAAAACTCTTTGAGGTTTCAAAACAATTAAAAAAACTACCGCCTAGAACATAGATTAAAATAGGAGGTGTTTTATGAGAACATGCCGCCTGTCAAAAGAAGATAATTTGGCTCTTGCCCGAAATTACTTGACCAAAAGCATCTATTCTTGCGCTAGGATGGCCTATATCAACATAACGCCCGACGAATTAAAAGCGGTCTTGGATGATATTGATGTGTCCAGAATCTCGGACGAACATAAAAAAATAATCAAAAACCTAAATAGAGCTTGGCAATACGCTTTGGATAACTTAGACAGCGAAATAAATTTGGATTTGATATGCAAAATCAACGCCATTATCCTAGACGGGTGCGAGGACGTCCAAGGCGGCGTTTTACGGACCAAGGTTAACCACAAAAACATGCCGCCGCCCGACCCGCAAAAGACAATAGAGGACTTAAAAAACATATCCAAGATTGAAGACCCGCTAGAGCAAGCGCTGGAGTGTTTTTTGTATGGAGGGTGCAAAAACAGGCTGTTTTGGCTGGGCAATAAGCGCGCGTTTTTGATAGCGGCGAATATTATATTAATAAGAGGCGGCGCGGGGCTTTTGATAATACAGGATAAAGACTTAGTGGACTTTAATTTAAAATCTTTGTATTACTTCAACACCGATAAAAAAGACCCGCTCAAAGAGTTTTTGGTTGAAAATTGCCTTATAACCCAATAAAAAATAGTTAAAATAAAAAAACAGTATCTTCTTTTTTGAAGAAGATACTGTTTTTAGTTTATTATTTCTTATGTTCGGAGCGGGGCAACTGCGAAAGATCGTAAGGCGTTTCTTGATATACCGCATAATTGAGCCAATTATTAAACAGCAGCATGGAGTGGCTGCGCCAAGTCATAGGCGGGATTTTGCCCACCTCGTCGTTGATATAATAGTGCTTAGGGATGTCAATATCCAAGCCTTTTGCTTTGTCCCTTAGGTATTCCTTATGCAAAGTGTCCGCGTCGTATTCGCTGTGCCCGGTAACATATATATGCCTTAAGTTTTTGGTGGCGATTAAATACACGCCCGCTTCTTTGGACTCGGACAGTATCTCAAGCGAAGGATGTTTTTCTATATCCTCGCGGCGAACCTCGGTAAACCTTGAATGCGGCGCCACAAATATATCGTCAAAGCCCCTTACTATCGGATTGAGCTTGGAACACAGCGTATGCTCAAAAATTCCGCTTATCTTTTTGGGCAGCCTGTATTTGGGTATCCCATAATGGTAATAAAGACCGGCTTGGGCCGCCCAGCATATATATAATGTTGAATACACATTGGTATCCGCCCATTTTATTATCTCGGTCAATTCGTCCCAATACAGCACATTGGAAAAGTCCATTGTTTCCACGGGCGCGCCCGTGATAACAAGCCCGTCAAACCGTTGGTCCTTGATTTGGCTGAATGTTTTGTAAAACTGCTTAAGGTGCGCTTTGGAGGTATGCTTGCCCTCGTAGCTTTCGGTGCGAAGCAAAACCACCTCCACCTGCAAAGGCGTATTGGATATCAACCTCAGCAGTTGGTTTTCGGTAATTTCTTTTATCGGCATCAAATTAAGAATAACCAGCCTGAGCGGGCGGATATCCTGCGATGTCGCGCGCTCTTGGGTCATTACAAATATATTCTCTTTTTCCAACGCTTTTACAGCTGGCAGTTTTCCCGTAATATTGACCGGCATAAAAACCTCTTTTTAAAATTTTGTTTCATATTATAATAGATTAATCTTGTATGTTTGTCAATATTATAACGCGCCCTTAAATAAAACTAAAATCCCGTCTTAAATAACGGGATTTTAAAGTTTTGGTCCATAGATTTTTTTGGATGGGGATTATTATTATAGTCTTCTGTTTTTGATTTCGTTAATGCGCGCGTTGTAGTCTTCTTCTTCTATATAATTGCCCCAAATATCCCTTACATATTTTTTGGCCTTATAGTCGGCAATCTTGCTGCCGTCGGTGGAGCTGACTATATTGGTAGGGGCTGTGGTGCGCGCCTGTCTTGCGGGGCTTAGGGCTAGCTTGGCTTGCAATTTTTTCTTGTTCCTTAACGCTCTAGCAAGAGCGAAAACCAGCAAGAATATAAATACTAAACCCGCGCTTACAAACATAGTATAGACATTGCTGGAAAACACGGTGGGTATAAAACCAAATTTGGTTAAGTAGTAAGCCTTAACAATTATGTCTTGCGGCACTATTCTGTAATAGAAAAAATATGTCTGGGACACATAGAACAAGCCGCCGAATATAGCGCCAAATACCACAAACTCCGTGATAAATTTTCTTAGGTTGCGCACTACGGGCAAGGACTTAACCAAAGCGGTAATTGCCAGCCCGCCCGCCAAAGCCAGAACATAAGCCGTCCACCAAGGCAAATTTCTCAAAAAAGAGAAAGTCCAGCCCGCCCATCTTACCACAAATATGGTCATGGGAACCAGCGGCACGCTTATCGCTGCGGCGACGCCAAAAAAGGCCGCCAATCCTAATATTATTCTTAACAACCATTTTATGAATACCATGATGTTACCTGCCTTTAATTACATAATAAATATACTATATCATGCAAAAAAAAGCATTAACATCATATTAAAAAAAGATTAAAATTACATTAAAAATCTTTTTCTTCGCTAATGAGCTTTACGCCCAGCGCTTTTGGGGTTCTTTTGGCTTTTGTAAATTTTAATAAAAGCTGTTTTAGCCTTGATATAAACCCTTTTTTTAGGATTTTTCTATCGGCTTTGTTTATCGGCGGGGCAAGCTCCCTGATTTTGCCGTTTTCAATTATGCCGATTTTATCCACTCCGGCGCATTCGCTAAGTTCTTTTACGCACACGCTCAACACAACGCTATAACCCAAACTTTTGAGCGCCGCTAGCGCCCTTTCCAAAACAGGCTTAATAGAAATGTCCAAAAAGCTGTCCGCGTCAATAATTATCACCCTTTTTTTGGTAGTGGATTGGGCGGCGATATTTAATAATGCCGCCTCGTAAGAAGACAGGTTTTTGAGCTTGGTTCGGCTGTGTTCCTCCAGCCCAAACCTTGTAAGGCGGTCCTTTATGACATTGAGCCTTTGGGCGCGCGGTATCTCAAGGTGCGAAAACTTATATTCAAGATATTCGGTTACATCAAAAGTCCCAAACAATATGCTCGTGCGCAAGATATATCTATCCGAATTGCTCATAATTATATCGGACAGGATAGTGTCGTCTTCTATAAGCAAAACCAAATCTTTTTTTTGGGACGCTATTATCTTCAAAAACAGGCGCTTTAGGGGGACATTATCGCCCAAAAGCGCCATAGCCTCGCCGCGATTAAGCCTCAAGGACACATTGTCCAAAAACACCTCGTCGCCTTTTTTTAAGGTGATGCTGCCGGTCAGTTCTTCTATCATAATATTCTCCTCTTTTTAAAAAAAGCCCCCTAACGCTTTTAATATATGGATTATGCCCTTTTGATAAACTATCTATTCAAAAAAACCTAACTTCAAACCAAAAAAATATATTAATTAATAGGCTTGCTTTTTTTTGATTTTGTCCCAATAAGCGTCAAAAAAGAATAAATATCAAAAGCTCTATTTATACTAAAGACATGATAATGATAAACGGCGGACAAAGATTGGCAGGCGAAGTTATCATAAGCGGCAGCAAAAACGCCACCTTGGCTATAATCGCGGCGGCGTGCCTTTGCGAAGGCCCGGTTGTTTTGCATAATGTGCCCTTGATAGAAGATATATTTGATATGCGCGAGATTTTGTTTTCTATGGGCTGCAAAACGCATATAGACGCGCACGGGGTAATGGTCATAGAGCCCGACACCCTAAATAGCTGTTTTGCCGTGCACCCCAAGATGAAAAGCATAAGGGCGGCCAGCTATTTTATGGGCGCGCTTGTAGGCAGGTTTAGAATGGGATGCGTCAGCATGCCCGGCGGATGCAAAATAGGCTCAAGGCCAATAAATTATCATTTGGACGGTTTTGAGGCTTTGGGCGTAAAAAGCCGCATAGTAGAAGACAAAATTTTTCTAAACGCGTATGGCGAGCTTACAGGCGGCGATATTGTCTTGCCCTATCCGTCGGTGGGCGCGACGGTCAACCTTATGATTGCCGCCGCGCTCGCCAAAGGAAAGACCGTAATAAAAAATGCCGCAGCCGAACCCAACGTAGTTGATGCGGCAAATTTTTTGGTTTCGGTGGGCGCGGACATAAAAGGCATCGGCACGACGCGTTTGGAAATTAACGGCGTCAAAAGACTGGCCCAGACAAGCCCTTATACGATATCGCCCGACCACATAGAAGCGGGAACATTTATGATATATTGCTGTATCGCCGGCGGCGAGCTCACGCTCAAAAACACGCGCCCCAAAGACTTGGAAAAAGTCATAGCGACGCTAAGGGAAATGGGCGCCAAAATTGTTTGCCAAAAAGACACGATAAAAATTTGGTCGCAGGGAAGGCTTAAGGCCGCGCATATCACGACAGGCCCGCATCCGGAGTTTCCTACGGACTTGCAGCAGCTCATGCTCAGCCTTATGGCCGTATCCGAGGGCGTGAGCACGATTACCGAAACCGTGTTTGAAAACAGGTTTCAGCAGGCGCAGGAGTTAAACCATATGGGCGCCAAAATCAATATACAGGGCAATACGGCGGTAATAGAGGGCGTGGAAAAACTTAACCCGTCCAAATTGGCGGCAAGCGACCTAAGGGGCGGCGCGGCGCTTGTGGGCGCGGCGCTCAAAGCCAAAGGCGTTTCCATAATCAGCGGCGACAACTATATAAGCCGCGGCTATCAAGACATAGTGGGCAAGCTCTCGGGCGTAAACGCCATAATAGATTATTACGGATAGATATGAAAAGTTGTAATTATAAAAATCTAATCGTTTTTAAAAAAAATTATGGGTGTTCCGTAAAAATTATACTCAAATTTGGCCGCAAATATCGTAATAAAAAAATAAATGGCCTTAATAGCCATTAAAGGCGTAGGCTTTTGCCATTTTTAAATTAAAATAAATATGTTTAATAACATTAAGCCCAATTTTTTGCGGATATAATATAAAATTATAAAAAATTTAGATTATAGTTTGGCGTTTTTTGCTTTTTTCTCTCGCCAAAGATTACATAATCCCAATACGCATTATTGATAAC
>JAAZDJ010000109.1 GCA_012512255.1 Clostridiales bacterium
GCGTGTAAAGGTTTATATCTTCTTTTTGGTAATAATTTGCGAAGTTCTCCAAGGAGCGTCCTTGCTATCGCCCCAAGGCATATCTTTCTTTTGATAGTCAAATTTTTGACTGAAAGATTCCAAATTGCTCTTTAATTTTGCTAACATGCTTATTTGGACCGAATACAAGGATTCCAAAAACAAAGTTGACTTAGAGCGGGCATGGCGGGCATTTTGCAATAATTTTGCGTAATGGTAAAGACAAAAACCCCGCGAAGAATCCAGCGCTTTCATAAAAGGCGGCTCGTAATAATACATTTGCGCCACGGTCATATAATATCTATCCATAGTTTTCTCAGATTCTTGGCAAATAACGCAAGAGAAGCTTTGGTTTAATAATTCTATAGCCTGTTTTGCCGCGGTTTTTATATTTTTAGGCGGCTTTATGATGTTTTGCAAATGTTCTGTTCTGGTTATACTTTGTAGTGCGACGCCTAATTTATTGTCGCCCTTGAGGAGCATATTGTAATGATGCCAGCAAAAGCCGTATTTATTCACTGATTGCCGAGATATAGGCGCCATCACCGCCTCGTTTAGATATCTATCCACAAGCCCGTCAACTAGCTCTTGATTAATATGGCACATAGGGCATAAGCAATCCTCTTTGAAAGCGTCCCAAATAGGCGTCGTATGAATTTTATATTGCATAAAGAAAAACCGCCTTACATAGTATTAAATAGAAGTATATCCTAAATAACGGAGCAATACAAGCATGAAAAAAGGAAAGGGCGGGATAGATTACAGTGAATGGAGTTATGACAAAAAGCGCCTAAGCTATGGCAATTTTTATCAAGAACAATCGGATAACGATAATTATTATGATGCGTATACCGCAAATCAAATTCAGGAGCAAAGTTTTTACAATGATGGCAATTTATATCTTGACGGGAATTATTATAATGCTTTGCCTTATACAAAATCATATAAACCAAAATTAAAAAAATCAGAAATTATAACGGCCGTCGCGCTGTTAGTTACGGGATTTATGATCGCTATCTTGCTTACGACATTATTGGCGCAAGGGCTTAACATAGGTCATTTATTGGGCAAGCTGAATAAAGCCGAGATCAAAAAAACGCAATATTACGCCGTTCAATTGGGCGCTTTTACTTCCGAAAGCCAAGCCATAACGGCGGCTGAGGCGATAAGGGAACTTGGCGGAGGGGGCTATATTATTATGGACGGTCCTTATCGGATTATTGCCGCCGTCTATCCCGAAGAACAGCAGGCCGTAAGCGTAATGGCGAATATTACGCAATTTCCTTCCGAAAAATATATAATCAGCGTTCCTGAAATTGTCATGAATTTTACCGACAAAAAAGTAAAACAAATGGCAGAAAAATCTTTAAACCAATGGGACGCGATTTATAAAAGATTATATAACCACAGCATCCAATTAGACAAAGCGCAGATAACAGAGGTTGCCGTTTTGCAAGACTTGCAGCTTGCTTATGACGATTTATACAAGCATCTAAACGAATACGATGAATTGACCAAAGATTTAAGCAGAATAGAACATATTTATATTAAGACAGGGCTTAAAAAAATTTTATCTACCCTAAAGTCGTTAATGAACACCCTTTCCAACGATAAGTTGTCTTCCGATTTGAAATACGCTTATACCAAGATACTTATTGACTATAAAAACCTTGCCAGCGAGCTTGCCTGATAGTTTCAACAAAAACCCAAAGATTTTTTATTATTGTAATTATATTTTTTATTAAAAAAGGAAAACTTATGAAGCTATCAAAAATTTTGGAAGGAATTAAACCTCAAAAAATAATAGGACAAGATCAAGAAATAACCAACCTTTCTCATAACAGCAAGACAATATCAAAAAATGGATTGTTTTTTTGCCTTAAGGGCGAAAAAACCGACGGGCATGATTTTGTATACGAAGCCATAAAAAACGGCGCAACGGCTATTATAAGCCAAAAGGTTTTTGACGATATTGACATCGCCCAGGTTATTGTGGACGATACGCGAAGCGCGATGTCCATAATAAGCGCCAATTTTTATAACAACCCCGCCAAGTCCATGAAATTAATAGGAGTTACGGGCACCAACGGCAAAACCACCACTACATATATAATCAAAAGCATTGGCGAAGTGGCGGGCAAGAAGGTCGGCCTTATAGGAACATCGGGAACTATCATAGACGGCAAAACATATCCGCCGACATTGACTACGCCCGACCCGATACAACTGCACGCGATCTTTAGGGAAATGGCGGATTGCGATACGGACTGGGTTGTTATGGAAGTTTCCGCCCATGCCATAGAATTAAGAAAGATTGACGGCATAGTGTTTGATGTCGCGGTGTTTACCAATTGCACCCAAGACCATTTGGACTTTTTTAAGACAATAGAAAATTACAGGCAATCCAAATCAAAATTATTTTGCTCATATTACGCAAAGCTAGCGGTAATCAATTCGGATGACGAATTAGGCAGGAAAATTTGTCAAACCAGCGACATACCCTGTTTTACATACGGCTGCCAAAATCCCGCCGACGCTTTTGGGATTAATTATTCGTCAAGCATTCGCGGCCTTAAATATATAATCAATATTTTTGATAAGCTATACGAAATAAATTTCGCCTTGCCGGGCAAGTTTAATATGTATAACACTTTGTGCGCCGCTTTGGCTTGTTTTATTCTCAATGTCAGCCTTTATGATATCGCGACGGGTATAAGCAACCTCAAGACAGTAAAGGGCAGATGTGAAACCTATATAAAAAACAACAAACATGTAATTATTGACTACGCGCATACGCCCGACGGGTTGGTTAATGTTTTAAGCGGTATAAAAGAATTTGCAAAGGGCAAAATTATAACCGTATTCGGTTGCGGCGGCAATAGGGATAAAGACAAACGCGCCAAGATGGGAAAAGCGGCGTGCGGCTTATCCGATTATACGGTTATTACAAGCGACAACCCGCGTTTTGAAAAACCCGAGGACATAATCCATGATATAGAACAAGGCGCAAAACAAACAAAAGGTTTGTATATTTGCATACCCGACAGAAAAGAAGCCATAAAACACGCCATATCCCTAAGCCAAAAAGACGACATAATTTTGATTGCCGGCAAGGGCGACGAGGCTTATCAGGAAATTGAGGGAGTGAAATATCCGTTTTCGGACTTGGAAGTCGTAAAAAATTTGATAGAACGCGCGGAGTAGCTTAGTTGATTAAGATTATTTTGCAATCCCTTATTGCGTTAATAATATCGTTCTTGGTATCGGCTTTGCTTACTCCGTTTGTTATTAAGGTCGTTGGCAAGTTAAAAGCCCGTCAGACAATTTTGCATTATGTTGATAATCATCTAAACAAACAAGGCACGCCCACAATGGGCGGCATAGGTTTTATTTTGGCGGTTATTATAGCCATGCTGTTTTTTGATTTTTTGGGTTCTTCGCTTATGTCCGTTGCGGTAATGGCTGCTTACGGCGTCGTGGGCGGTCTGGACGATTTTATAAAGATTAAGTACAAGCAAAATAAAGGACTAAAAGCTTACCAAAAAATTATCGCCCAAACATTTATAGCCATAATTATCGCGATTTATACATTCCGCAATAAAAATATTGGTTCTTATATTTTGATTCCTTTTACATCAATAGAAATTAATCTAGGCATATTTATAATTCCGTTTATAATTTTTATGTTTTTGGCGGTCACCAACAGCGTCAACCTTACCGACGGTTTGGACGGGCTTGCCGGCGGAGTGACGCTTGTCTTTATGTTGTTTTTTGGCTTGATACAGCTTATATATGTCAATTATCTATATAACGAAGGCTATAACGACCAAATAATCAATGAATATATCGGACAGATTATTTTTGGCGGCGCGGTCATGGGCGGGGTATTGGGATACTTGATTTTTAACAGCTATCCTGCAAAAATTTTTATGGGCGATACCGGCTCGTTGGCGCTTGGCGGCGCGGTCGCGTGCGTAACCGTTTTTACGCGGCTTGAACTCTTAATGCCAATAATTGGCGTTATGTTTGTGTTAAGCAGCTTGAGCGTAATTATACAGGTTTTATATTTTAAAGCGACAGGCGGCAAAAGAGTTTTTCTTATGGCGCCGCTTCACCACCATTTTGAAAGAAAAGGCATTCACGAGTCCAAAATAACCGTCATATATATTATGGCGACAGCGGTTATGGGCATTTTGAGCGTTATATTATATTTATTATTTTTGTAAAGTCAGGCGGCAAAAAATTGGATTATAGCAAAAAGCGCGTTTTGATTTTGGGCGGCGGAGCAAGCGGTCTAAGCGTTTTTAATATTTTGCAATCTTGGGGTTGCGACGCGCATTTGATTAACGACACAAGAAAATCCAGCTTAACCAATGACTTTATAAAAAGTTTTGACGAATGCGTTATAAGCCCGGGCATAAGCATTTATGACCCGAATATATTAATGTGCTTCCAAAACAATGTTCCCGTTATATCCGAGCTTGAATTTGGTTTTAGGCTAAATAAAAGCCGATTGATTGCCATCACAGGCACAAACGGCAAAACCACCACTGTAAGCCTAATAAGCCATATTTTAAGCCAAGGGGGCATAAAAAACGAGCCATTGGGCAACATAGGAACGCCTTTTTCTTCCAAAGCGCTGGCATACGGCAAGGACGACATATTGCCCTTGGAAGTTTCAAGCTTTCAATTGGAAGCTATCCAAAATTTCAGACCTTTTATCGCCGGTATCCTGAATATAACCCCCGACCATTTGGATAGACACTTGACAATGCAAAATTACATACAATGCAAAACGCGCATTTTTAAAAACCAAACCAATCAGGATTATTTAATAGCAAACCGCGACCAATACGAGATTTTGCCGTATTTAAAGTCATTATCCAAAAAATTATATATCAGCCAAAAACAAAAAGTTAACGGCGCTTGGTGCCTAAACGGCAAAATTTTCATAGACGGCAAGTATCTTATTGACCGTAAAGATTTGAAACTAATAGGCGACCACAATGTCTATAACGCGCTTATGGCGGCTTTATGCGCTTACCTTGTGGACATTGATTTTGAAATAATTGGTCGGGTTTTAAATCAATTTAACGGCGTCAAACACCGGTTGCAATATGCGGGCAATTTGGACGGCATAACTTTCATCAACGACTCAAAAGCCACTAATGCGGATTCAAGCCTAGTCGCGATAAAGAGCATGACAGCGCCCACGGTTTTGATTTTGGGCGGCAGCGACAAGGGCATAAGTTTATTGGATTATTTTAAAAAGATAAAAAATAGTTTTAACCATATAATCAAATATATAGTTATTTACGGCGCTGCCAAGCATAAAATGCTGTCAGATATAAAATCAGTAGGATTGCTAAAAAAAACTATTCTTGCCAATGATTTTAGCGACGCGTTTTTTAAAAGCGCGCAAGCCGCGGAAGGCGTAAAACCTTGCAATGTGTTGCTGTCTCCCGCTTGCGCAAGTTTTGACGAATTTGTTAATTTTGAGGCCCGCGGCCAAAAATTTATAGAATTGGTCAAATCTTTAGGCGCAAGCCAATAAAAACTTTAGGATAAAAAGATATTGCTATGCCTAGAAATATTTTGGACGATGCCTATGCCGCCCATAAACACAACCAAAGAAGAACTGCCCGCGCTCACGAAGGGCAGAGGAAGCCCCGTGGGCGGTATGCTGCCTGTGACCACGGCTATATTGACGGCCACCTGAATAGCGATTATCGCCCCAATTCCAGACGCCATATAGCAGCCTAACCTGTCGGGCGCGTTTAACGCCACGCGTATACAGCGGTAAATAATAATGCAAAAAACCGCAATGGTCAATAAAGCCCCCGCCAATCCCAATTCTTCGCCAATTATGCTGAATATAAAGTCCGATTCGGAAAAAGGCAAGAATAAATATTTTTGGCGCGAATTAAAAAGGCCCACGCCAAAAAGCCCGCCGCTTCCCAAAGAATAATAAGACTGGATAAGCTGAAAACCTTCTTCCAAAGGCGACGCCCAAGGATTCAAAAAAGCGGCAAGTCGGTTCATACGATACGGCTCAATCAATATCAAAATAGGCACCAAAGCCGCCACAGGCAAAGCCAAAATCACAAAATGTTTTATTCTAGTCCCGCCCAAAAACAACATAAAAAGCATCAGTAAAATAACGCATACCGTAATAGACATATTGGGCTCTAAAATAATAAGCAGAGCGATAACCCCGCCCGCGACCAAAACAGGCAAAACGCCCAAAAAGGTTGTCATCTTATCTTGGTTTTTGGCCATATATCCCGCTGAAAAAATAATAAAGGCGAATTTGGCTATTTCGCTCGGTTGGATGGTAAAGCCCGGAAGGTCAATCCAGCGGTTTGCGCCGTAATTTTCCAATCCGACGCCCGGAATACAAACAACGATAAGCAGCATTATAGATATAACCAAGATAGGAAGTTTTAATCTATCTAAGATTTTGTAATTACAATAAGTCAATCCCGACATAGCGCCCAAGCCCAGCACAGCGCCCAAAACCTGTTTTTTCATATAAAAAAAGCTGTCCTCATATCTAATATGCGCTGTATAAGAACTAGCCGAATAGACCATTAAGATACCAAATAAGGTAATGATTATAGTAAATATCAACAATACTTTGTCTGTTTTGCCTTGAAGCTTTTGTTTTAATAATTCTTTTACGGTTAGTTGGCCAATCGCTTTCATAAAACTAATATATTCCGTAGTCTATCGCTATTAGAATTAATATTTTGATATAAATAAAATTTGATAAGACTATTATACATTCCAAATATTTACATAAAGCCGCCAAAAGATTTGCATAATACTATTAAGATAATTTATAATAATTTGTGATTGTATAGACAATTTATGTTCTGAGTGTTATAATCATGTCGGATTATTTAATTATTTAGGATGGTTAATCAATGCCAATTAATTTTCCTGGCGGGGTGTATCCGCCCAACAAAAAATTCACAAATAAGAAATATATTTCCGAATTGACGCCGGCAGCAAAAGTATATATTCCCGTGGTTCAGCATGTGGGCAAGCCGGCGAAAATTTGCGTTAAGGAAGGAGATTATGTAAAAATAGGCGCGTTATTAGCCTCGGCGGACGGGGCGGTAAGCGCCAATATTTTTTCTTCCGTAAGCGGAAAGGTTGTGGGGATAGAAAACAGACAGACCTCTAATGGCGAGGTCGCGCATATTGTCATTGAAAATGACTTTACAGACCAGACCGAGTTTTTGCCGAGGCTTACAAATCCCACCCGCGAGGAAATTTTAAAAAGGATAGCGGATTGCGGAATAGTGGGAATGGGCGGAGCTGGTTTTCCTACGGCCGCCAAATTGGATGTTCCAAAAGACGATAAAATTGACACTTTGATAATAAACGGCGCCGAATGCGAGCCTTACATCACTTCGGACCACAGAATAATGTTGGAATATCCCGAACAGATTTTAAAAGGCGCAAAATACATAGCTACGGCGCTTAATGTCAGCAACATCATTATTGGCGTGGAAGACAACAAAGACGACGCGATAGAAACTTTAAATAAAATAATTAACCTCAAAAATTATACCGACATAAAAGTAGTGTCTTTAAAAACCAAGTATCCGCAAGGCGCCGAAAAGCAGCTTATATACTCTTTGACCAAAAGGGTAGTTCCCGCATGCGAGCTGCCTTTCAAGGTGGGCGTTGTGGTAAATAACATCCATACGGCGTTGTCCGTTTATTACGCAGTTTGGGAAGGACAACCTTTGTATAGGCGCGTTGTCACTGTCTCCGGAGGCGCGGTAAAAAACAAAGGCAATTATTGGGTAAGGCTTGGCACTGCATATAAAGATATATTAAACGAATGCAAGGCTGTGAATTTGCATGAAAATATTAAAATTATTCAGGATTCAATTCGCGAAAAACAAGCCCAAATTGATAAATTAAGCAAATCTCAATCAAAACAAATAAAACAATTAAAGTCCGAAATCAAAAACTTAAAAAAAGAACTAGACTATATAAAAACGGCCCAATGCGTTATGATAGTCAATGGCGGGCCAATGATGGGCGAAGCCGCAAAAAGCATTGAAGAAGCGGTTACAGCGACCACCTCGTCGGTGTTATTTTTGACCCGACAAGAAATCAACAACATCTCGCCAAGCCAATGCATAAATTGTAGAAAATGCGCGGTTGTTTGTCCAATGAAATTAATGCCTATGTTTATTGACCTTGCATGCATCGCGGGCGATTGGGAAAACGCCAAAAAATACGGCGCTGTTGATTGCATTCTTTGCGGGTGCTGCAGTTACATTTGTCCCGCTAAGCGCGATTTGGTTTCATCTATGAAAAAATCAAAAAGAATGATAGCTAAAAGGGGTATATAGATATGGACAAGCTCATAGAAAAAACTTCCCCTTTCATAACGTCCAAATTTTCAACCAGAAGAATAATGCTGGATGTGATTATAGCGCTTATACCTTGTATAATCGCAGGCGTGTTGTTTTTTGGGTGGGGAACTTTGATTTTAGTCGCCGTATGTTCGGCAACCGCTTTTATATCGGAATTATTGTTTACTTTGATAAAAAACAACAAATGGAATTGGGAAGCGGTCAAAAATTCATCGGCTACCGACCTTTCTTGTATCGTAACCGGAATTTTGCTTGCGCTTAATTTGCCTGCGTCTATAATTTGGGCTTATGACAAAGAAGCGATGGCTTTTGTGCCGGGCTCTATAAGTTTTGCTAATATTTGGATGCCCATGATAGGCGCGGTTTTCGCTATAGTTTTGGTAAAAATGGCGTTTGGCGGCATTGGGCGGAACTTTGCCAATCCGGCGCTTACCGCCCGCATTTTTATGGTAATAGCTTTTGGCTCTGTTATGGGCACAGTAGGAACTAGCAATATAATAGGTTTGGACGCCGCGACTTCGGCTACTTGGCTAAGCGCTGGAAGGGACGCGGCGGCGGTATCAAGCAATTGGTTTAATTTCTTGATAGGCAACAAGGGGGCCGCGGCGTTTGGGGAGACAAGCGTTATAGCGATATTAGTCGGTTTTATTTATTTGGTCATTAGAAAAGTAATTGACCCCAGACTTCCGCTTATAATCATAGGCGGAGTCGCCGTGTTCGCGTATTTGTTTGACGCTTTGCCGTCAGGCGGAAGCTTTGTAGATATGATGCTTGTTGTCGCCGGTCATATCCTGACAGGCGGTTTGATGCTGGGCGCTGTGTTTATGGCTACCGATTATTCCTCAAGCCCTAACACATTTTTGGGAAGCGTAATATTTGGTTTGGGAATCGCGCTTTTGGTTGTTTTGATAAGGGTGTTTGGCTCTTATCCCGAAGGCGTTTCATTCGCCATAGTAATTATGAATATAGTCGTTCCGTTAATAGATAAATATATATATCCCCGCGCTTTTGGCAGACAAAAAGCTGTAAGAGGTGCAAAATGAATAAGACATTAAAATCAGTCGTTGTATTAACGGTTATAGCGGTTGTTTGCGCGGGGCTTTTGACAGTCGCCAATTATTTTTGGAAAGCGGAAGAGCCTCAAGGCGTTACCGCCGAAATGCTGGCGATATTTAGAGAGATGATAGACGATGATTCGGCGGAGTTTTATGAATTGGAAATAAGCGGACTTGGCTTGCATGAAAACATAAATAATATTTACAAGGCTTCGGCGGGCCAAAACAAAGATATAATAATTATAAGGGCTACGGGCATCGCGGGTTCTTACGGCATTGTCCAAATGCTTACGGCAATCAACACAAACAATGATACTATTATTTCAACCGAAGTCTATCTGAATGAAACCGACCGCGAGGAAGGCCTAAAAGACTTGGACGCTTTCAAAGGTTTGGACAATCAGACTTTGCAAAACACCCAGTTTGATGTTATATCCCAATCCACAATCACAGGCAACGCAATGTCTGACGCTGTAAAGCTCGCTATGGCGCAATATGTGTCCGACAAGCAAGAAATTTTGGACGCGCCCGCGAAATCCTATGATTTGTTGACTGTAAATATATTTTTGGAAAAAGATATTGAAGATTTAGAAGCTGGCGAATCGGTAAAAGTTTTGATAGAAATTATTTCCTCAAATACCAGAAAAGCCAATCCCAAAAAAGCAAGCGTTGATATAACTATAACGCGAAATGGCGATAAAATGAGCACGCCTAGACCGGAAATTAGCTATAAAGATAACAAAGCGATATATACTCTTACGCTATCGCGCATAAGAGCAAATTCGTATGAAATAAATGTAAAAGCTACAATCAAAAAAATAACGGCTGAAGGCAGCTTAAGATTTGATGTAAAAGACAAATTAGAGCTAGAAGTTATAAAAAGGATGTTTGAAGGCACTACAGAGGTAACATTGGTTGAAGAAGATACCGAAACCGGCGCGGTATTATATAAAAATAATCTAGGAAATGATATATATGCTTATACCGGTTATGGTTATGAATACGGCGATTCAAATATCTTTATTTCTTTTGACGAAGAGGGCAAGATAGAAAAGATTGACGGCAAAGTTACTAACTCTATAAGTTTTGATTTGGCCGAATACTTACAAAATTTTGTAAGGCTAGACGCTTCAGAACTTGCGTTATATGAAAAGAAAGAAGATTTGGATTTTGGCGCGGTTAGCGGCGCGACAGTCACTAGCGAGGCAATTAATGAAACAGTGTCAATAATTTGCCAATATTATCAAAGCCGCTTGGGAGAATAATGTTATGAAAGCAAAGAATTTAATCTTAGAAGGCATAGTAACCAATAACCCGATATTTGTTATGGTTTTGGGTATGTGTCCCGTGCTTGGAATAACCAATACGTTAAATAACGCTTTTTGGCTGGGCGTGTCAACTTGTTTTGTTTTGATTTTAAGCAACTTTGTCATATCTTTGGTAGGCAAGATAATTCCCGATAAAGTAAGAATTCCTTGTTATATAATTATTATCGCCACATTGACCACATTAATTGATTTGTTGCTAAGAAAGTTTTTGCCCGGCATTTATACCGAGATAGGACGCTTTATTCAATTAATTGTGGTCAATTGCATAATATTGGCAAGGGCCGAAGCTTTTGCGGCGGGCACCAAGCCGCAATGGGCGCTATTAGACGGCATAAGCA
>JAAZDJ010000110.1 GCA_012512255.1 Clostridiales bacterium
AAAGCTATCACCAAAAGCCCGAGCAAGACAAAGCCCAAGACGAACCGCAGCTTAAGACGCCTGATAATAATAAACATAAAAGCCCCAAAGATAACAGCTATAAGCGCAAAAAAAGGCATAGGTTTTTTGACCCAAAATTTCAAATATCAGAAAGTTTTTTTGATATTTTACATAACCAATTATATACGCCATTCAAATTTATAAGACCCGGCCTAAAAAGAGATCCAAAATCCTCTGAAGAAAAAAGGCGCACCCCGCCTAAGCCCTGCGCGTATTATTCAAAAGAAAACGCGCAAAGCCGATTAAGTTTATCAGGCCAAGCCCAGAAAAAAGGCGTTACATTGCAAACCATTTTCGGCAATGTCGTTCAAAAAGACGCCGTTAATAAAATAGTAGTCAAAGGGGATTCGGTAAGCGGACAATATTACGACAATATAATAATAGAAATATACGATGTCAATGATGCTTTGATTAATACCATACGCCCCAAGTCCAATTCAGGCTATGGCGCTAATATAATGTTGGGTGATTTTGCGGGCAATGGCCTAAAACAAATATTTTTGGGCATAAATTCAGGAGGCAGCGGCGGGTTTGGATATTTTTATGTGTTTGACGCCCAAAACAATGAGATCAAAACATTATTTGATTATCAAGACTTTTCCCAAAAAAACCAATACATAGGCGAATACTTAAATAACTATAAAGCTAAGGTAAGCAAAAAAGGCTCAAAAGAACATTATATAATTGATTTGTCTTCCCGCTCTAAGGATTATTTAGATATGATATGGAAATCGGACGGTCAATTAATAGCCCCGCGAAAAATTGATATATCCGATGTCAATACGGTGTTTTCATATTATAATTATGCAACCCAATTATACGAGCTAATCATTTATCAGCGCGTTACAGGCCTTTTTAACGCCGACAGCTTGGGATATGTAATAACGCAACAGCATTTAAAAGACGGCAAGTTTATCGCATTCTTTGAAGGCTTGATGATTTTTCCTCAATAAAATTATCTAAAAATCAAAAAGCGGTATTTATAATACCGCCTTTTTTTTACTTATTATTAGAGTAAAAATATTATTAATTATTATAAAAAATTTTTCAAAATTTTATTTTTTTATTTTATTTTTAATTGACAAAAATTAACAATTACTATATCCTTATGATAATTATATTTGTAACAAGTTAAGTTATTACAAAGGAGGTATTATTATATGGAAGACATTATTATCGCAAAAGCGTCCGAGGTCAAAGCGACGCACAGAAAGGAACTTAATAAGTACGAATATTATAAGCGCGAATTAGTGCCTATAAGAGAAAACGGGCAATGCCAATTTAATTTATATGAAATTCCGCCCAACAAAGCGACATATCCTTATCACTATCACACAAAAAACGAAGAAGTTTTTTATATTTTGCAAGGCAAAGGCTTGCTTAGAACGCCCAAGGGCGAGCGGATTGTTACCGCCGGCGATTTTATTTATTTCCCCGCTAACGCAAACGGCGCGCACCAGATAAAGAACATATCCGATGAAAACCTGATATATTTGGACTTTGACACCCATAACGATATAGATGTTTGTTTTTATCCGGATACGGGCAAAGTCGGCGTTTGGGGCAGGGGCGTTAATCAGATTTATAGAATTAAAGACCAAGTTACATATTTTGACGGCGAAGAAGCCGAATAATTGCGTTTTGGGTATATAATTTAAGGAATAAAAAAAGAGGCCTATTAACCAATAATCTTTTCATAAAACACTCATATCATTTTTTGGCATAAGCCATCATGACATACCCCAAAAGACAATATGATTTTTTTCATATTGTTTTTTGGGGTATAAATTTATTTTTCAATCACATAATAAAAATATGAAAAAATCGGTTTTTTGCTTGTTTAGCGCTTGTTTGGTTATTATGTTATTTGGCGGCGGTTATAGGCTTAATGACCGCGATTTTATCAAATGGGTTGATTTTAATGTTCCTTACGGGATTTTGCATTTGGCTTACAAATACGATATAGAAACGGTTAATGAAAAAGTCCATTGCGATATGTGCGAAATGCTGGCGTATCTCGCCGCCAAAAACGGCAACCGCTTTTCCAAAAAGGATTACAGCGTATTAAACCGATTAGTCAAAGAATTAAAAAAAGGCATCAAGACCGAGGACTTAATTACAGGCAACAAAAAATATTATAGATATTATCTAGAATCATACAGAGCGATTTTTGCTAGATTTTTGGACCATTATAAAACCGAAGATAGGCAAGAAGGCTATGGTCTAGTGGCGTATTACCCTATAGCCAAAGGCTATTGGGTGTCTTCATACGACGATTTCGGCAATAGCCGCAATTACGGTTTCAAAAGACGCCATTTGGGACATGACATGTTCGGCTCGACGGGCACGCCCATAATCGCCGTGGAAGGCGGGACGATAACCGAATTTGGATGGAATAGATACGGCGGTTGGCGGATAGGGATAAGGTCGGACGATGGAAAAAGGTTTTATTATTACGCGCATCTGCGCAAAAACCGCCCCTATGCCCAAGGACTGCAAAAAGGCTCCAAAGTCGTAGCCGGGCAGGTAATTGGATATATGGGAGCGACCGGTTATAGTTATAAAGAAAACAACAACATGCGGGTAAGCCCCCATTTGCACTTTGGCTTGCAATTGATTTTTTACGAAAGCCAAGTCCGCGGCAATAACGAGATATGGATAGATGTCAACAATATTTGCAAGCTGCTAGAACACAATCGCGCCAAAACCATCAAAGATAGCGAAACCAAAGAACACAGAAGCGTAA
>JAAZDJ010000111.1 GCA_012512255.1 Clostridiales bacterium
ATACCCCGAACAAAAAGAAGAATTTTTGGCATTTGTCTTTTCTATGCTATGGGAAATTGACGCCAAAAGACTTAATTTAACAGCGTTTTTGCAAGAATTTTATATGTCAGAAACCGACAATATCAACGCCGCGTATAAAAACTGGTGCTACGAGGCGATCCAAAAATTTAAGCGGACAGCGCTGTCAATGATGAATATTAACAACGAAAAGTTATATTATAATGAATACATAAGACCCCTTAACCGAGAACAAGCCGCCGAAATTTCTACTTATATTTCGGAAATGATAATATTTTTATCCAAAGAAAGCGATATAGACATAGAAATAAGGGAAGAAATTTATGTATTGGCGCAGATTCTCAACAGCAATCTTAACGGCAAGCCAAAGCTTATTTATGCCCTGTGGATAGGGCTCAAAAACACGGCCAAACCTTTTGCTTTTTTGAATTACTACTTGGAGAACATAGAAAGGCTTTTGAAGGCATACGGCATAATCAATCAAGGATAAATCTATCCGCTATAACATAAACTAAGGTAAATTCTTATGAATAATATTTTGTTGTTTGAATTTAACTTAGAGGGAAAGTTTTTAAGCGTATATTGCGGTATGCTGAAAGACTTATGTTTTGCGATGGCTTTTTTGGACGGCAAAACCGCGTCTAATACATATTCAAGAAAAGAATGTCGAGTTTTTAAAGAAGAGTTTCAGGCCTTGGAAAATATTTTTACGCCGAGGCGTCTTAAGTTCTCGCTTTATGGCGAAATCGGCGTAAGCTGCGATTTGAAAATAACGCCGATAATATCGGGCAAAAGCCATATAGGCCTTTTTAATTTTTTGCCGCGCAATACACGGATGGAATTTATAACGCAATTGGGCAATTTTGAGGGGGAGGTTAGCGTTAACGGCAATACGCGCAACATCCAAAGCATAGGATACATCCACCGAATCAATTCCAAAAAATTCCCTCAAAGATTTTACGCGCTTAACATGCTGGGCGATAATGTTTGTCTTGCTTCTTATATGTGCAATAACTCAATATTGATGTATAATTTTGATTCCTTTATAACGGCGGGCATAATAAAGGGAAGGGCGTATAGGTTCGCTGACTATAACTTTTCCGCGATCTCGCTCATAGATACCGGGACAAACCTTATTATCAAACTTAATAGAGGCAAATTTGAACTCAATATTTGCGCCGAATGCGGCGCGGAAAAAATATTAAACTACAACAACTTAGCAATCCGCGCCAACAACTATACCCAAGCCGATATTATTTTGCGTTTTGACGGCAAAATCTTATTTAAAGACAAGGCGGCGGCAAGCTTGATTATCTGCGGAAAACTCAAAATAGGCAAAGCGATAGAAGAAGTCAAAGGGCTTTGCGAAGCCTCCGCGATTTGATAAATTTTTATAAAGAATGACTGCAAGCAAGTAATTACATATAATCAAATTTGGCGATAAAATACAAATAATATATTGGCGTAATAAAAATATCAAAATACTTGACAATATAATATAATTTGCTTAGAATTAAAGATGCTTTTTTGCGGGATTGTGTAATGGTAGCACATGCGGCTCTGACCCGCACAGTCTAGGTTCGAACCCTAGTCCCGCAGCCAATATATGCCACCATAGTCTAGAGGTCAGGACGCCGGCCTCTCACGCCGGAGACTGGAGTTCAATTCTCCATGGTGGTGCCAAAACCAAAAACCACAGTATGTTGTGGTTTTTTTGTTTTTTTGTGCATTAACGCATAACATGTCTAAAGCATTTAAATATTAACAACTTTAATATGAGTCATTGAATAGTGTTGTGTTGTTTAAAAAATATTAATAAAAATAATACCGTCTATTGATAACGAAATATAACAGCAATATAACAGCTTGATAAGATTAAAAGATTAATATATAATTGCATTAAT
>JAAZDJ010000112.1 GCA_012512255.1 Clostridiales bacterium
AATAACAAAAAATTCAAAGCCGTGCAAACAGGCGGGCCTTCGGGCGGATGCTTGACCGCCGAGCACCTTGACACGCCCATAGATTACGACAATCTTGTTAAACTCAATTCTATGATGGGCAGCGGCGGAATGATTGTAATGGACGAAGACAACTGTATGGTGGATGTGGCGCATTTTTACCTGCAATTTACGGTTGAAGAGTCCTGCGGCAAATGCACGCCTTGCCGCGAAGGCACCCATAAGATGTTGGAAATTTTGGAAAAGATAAAGTCCGGCAATGGAACGATGCAAGATATAACCGAGTTGGAAGAATTGGCGTATTATATTCAAGATTCGGCTTTGTGCGCTTTGGGACAGTCCGCGCCTAATCCCGTTATATCCACTTTGTTAAACTTCAAAGACGAATATATTGCGCATGTTGCGGACAAAAAATGTCCCGCTAAAGTATGCAAAGCGCTTGTTAAATATATGGTCGTTGCCGATAAATGCATAGGCTGCACAAAATGCAAACGCAATTGCCCCGTTCAAGCGATAAGCGGCGAAGTTAAAAAACCGCATAAGATTGACGCCAACCGTTGCATCAAATGCGATATGTGCAGACAAGCTTGCCCTGCAAACGCTATTATCTTGGAATAGGAGTTTGTAATTAATATGAATACTGTGACATTGACTATAGACGGACAACAAATCACTGTGCCTGAAAAATACACTATATTGCAAGCCGCCAAAGAATTGGGAATTTATATACCCCGATTGTGCTATTTAAAAGATATTAACGAAACGTCGGCTTGCCGTATTTGCGTTGTGGAAATAGAAGGCATGCGCACGCTCAAAAACTCGTGCACCGTAAGGGTTCAAAACAATATGGTCGTCAGAACCAACACCCCGCGCGTAAAAAAATCTATCCAAAAAAACCTTATGCTTTTGGCGTCCAACCACAAATTTGATTGCTGGAAGTGTCCCAGAGAACGCAATTGCGAGTTTTTATATTTGTTGAGGAAATACAATATTGATAACTCAATGGGCGAGGACGCGCATTTTACCAAAAAGCATTTTATAACCAATATAACAGACGCCATAGTTTTGGATAGTTCCAAATGTATCTTATGCGGCAGATGCGTCAGCGCTTGCCAAAAATTTGCCGGCACGGGCGTGCTTGACTTTAACGAGCGCGGATACCATACCTACATAAGTTCTGCCCAAAACCATGATTTAGACGATAGCGGCTGTATTTATTGCGGCAAATGCATTCAGGCTTGTCCTACCGGCGCTTTAAGAGAAAAGGACCAAATAGACGAAGTTTTGGAACTTTTATCTAATAAAGAATACTACACCGTAGTTCAAGTCGCTCCTAGCGTTAGAGCGGCTTTGGGCGAAGAATTTGGTTATCCGATAGGCACAAATGTTGAAGGCAAGCTATATAACGCTCTCGCAAAACTTGGCTTTGACGATGTCACGGATACCAACTTTAGCGCCGATGTGACCATAATGGAAGAAGGCGCCGAATTTATCCATAGATTGCAAGAATTTAAAAACGGCAACAAAAACGCGCTCCCTCTTTTCACATCCTGTTCGCCCGGTTGGATAAGATATATAGAATATTATTATCCCGAGTTCTTGTCCAACTTGTCGTCTTGCAAATCGCCTCAGCAGATGCACGGCGCGCTGATAAAACATTATTATGCCCAAAAAATCAATATACCCAAAGAAAAGATAAAAGTCGTTTCCATTATGCCTTGTATAGCCAAAAAATACGAGGCTAAGCGTCCCGAGATGGAAGCGGATGGAGCGCGCGATGTGGATTATGTTTTGACCACTCGCGAGCTTGCCAGAATGATAAGAAGACAGGATATTGATTTTAGGGCCTTGGAAGATATTGTTCCTTCTAGCCCTATGGCAAAATACACCGGCGCGGGCGTTATCTTTGGCGCGACGGGCGGCGTTATGGAAGCGGCGTTGAGGACGGTAAGAGATTTGTTGGAACAAAAAGATTATGCCGATGTGGACTTTGCCGCGATAAGAGGAGCGGGGGACGGCATTAAGGAAGCCGAGATTGAAATAGACGGAATTAAACTTACTGTGGCGGTCGTTCACGGCGCGGTCAATTTTAAAGAAATGTTTGAAAGAGTCAAACAAAACCCCGGCAAATACGCTTTTGTTGAGTTTATGGCTTGCACGGGCGGATGCGTCAACGGCGGCGGACAGCCTATCTTATGCGCAGAAGACCAAGAAAATATAGACATAAGAACCGAAAGGGCAAAGGCGTTATATAATATAGACGCTCAAAAACAATTGCGAAAATCCCATCAAAACCCCGTTGTGATTGAGCTTTACAAAGAGTTTTTGGAAAAGCCCGGCAGCGATAAGGCGCATAAACTTTTGCATACCCATTACGCCAAAAAAGAAAGTTATTCAAAGCTTTAATGATTAATGGAGAAGACAAAGCATGAAAAAGATTTTGTCGTTGGTCTTATTTTTGGTTGTTTCATTATCTAGCGTTTTTGCGCTATCGTGCGCCAAAGAGGGCGATAAAGTCAAAATTATGGTCCCCAACGGAATCACTTTAATAGCTTGGGGCGGGCTTTATGATAATTCGGATGTGGAAATTGACAATGTAAACGGACCTGATTTGTTGCTTACAGCATTTGCTTCGTCTTCTCACGATATAATTGTCGCGCCGTTAAACTTAGGCGCGCAGTTATTTAACAACAATAATACCAAATATAAATTAGACTCAATAATTACTTTTGGCAATTTATTTGTTGTGTCTAAAGATAATGTTTCACTAGACGAGAACTTGGAAGACTTAAAAGGCAAAGAACTGATAGCCTTTGGGCAAAACGCGACGCCCGATATAATCTTGCAAGCGGCGTTAAATTCAAAAGATATAACGGATTTCCAAATTGTTTATCAATCGGGAGTAAGCGATGTGGTAGCCTTCTTTACAAACGGCAATTATGATTACGCGCTTGTGGCAGAGCCCGTTTTATCGCAATTGAAAAATATGGGATTAAATCTTACCATTGTTGACCTTCAAGAAGTCTTAAAAAGCGATATGGATTCAATCCCCCAAGCGGGCGTTTTTATCAATCCCGAATCCAAAAACATTAATAAGGTTAATCAAATTTTAAAAGAGCTAAAAAACAATATAGAATACCTAAAAGCCAATCCCCAAGATTATGCGCAAGATATAATCAAACATCATGAGTATTTTAAAAACATAACTAGCGAAGTTATCGCCTCGGCTATCCAAAGCGGCAATATTATAGATTACAAAAAAGCCAAGGATAATAAAACCGTTTTGGAAGCGTATTTTCAATTATTAATAGACCAAAACTTATTGGGCGCTCAGCCCGCGGATGATTTTTATTATTAATGAACAGCGCAAAAAAACATTATAGCTTCATATATGTAACTCTTGGCGTAATGTTTTTGTTCGCGCTTTGGGCGATTTTGCAAAAAATCATTGACAATGACCTTGTAATTCCCGATATCCCCAGCGTATTTCGGGCGCTTATGGCTTTATTAAGGCAAGCCAAGACCTATGTTATTATATTAAAAACGGTAGGCAGGCTTATACTGACTGTAAGTATTTGCGCGGTTTTGACCTTGGTATTGTCTTATTTTTCTTATAAATTTGAAAGGTTTGAAAATTTTATCAAGCCGTTATTTAGCATAATGCGCGCCGTTCCCGTTGTCTCCCTTATAATAATTTTGCTGTTTTTGGCAGGCAATGACATCAGCCCGTATTTTATTACGGCGTTTGTGGTTTTGCCCGTTATGTATGAAGGGATTTTGGGCGGTTTTTTTGCCATTGACGACACATTAAAAGACGAACTTAGACTTCTAAGCAGTATTAATTTTAAAATAATAATGTCGGTTTTTATTCCAGTAACCCTGCCGTATATATTTGCGTCTTTTTTGCAATCCTTTGGTTTGGGGCTAAAAGTAATGGTCATGTCCGAGTTTATAGCGCAGCCCAAAGACACCATAGGCTATGCGATGTTGCAAGAGCGAATTTATCTTGACACGGCCGATATTTTCGCGTGGACTATTATAATGGCGCTGTTTGTCTTTTTGGTGGAATTAATCGTTAAAATGATTAGAAAAAAACATATCTAAAAAGCCCCGCAGACCAAAAATCTTGCAGGGCTTTTTTTAAACTCTTGCTGTTGGACCGTCGTCTTCTTGTTTATATAAAAACTTAATCATTCCAATAGACGCTTTTTGGGGCAAGATGCGGCTCAAAGCATATTGCATCTTGTTTTTTAGACCCACAACGCAAATGACATCGGGGCGTTTTTTGGTGGCTTGGCTAAAGATAGCTTCGGCAACTTTTTGCGCGCTCAAGCCATGCTGTTCCATATCCGCCAATGTTTTGGTCGCGTTTTCTAGATTTTGAACCTGTTCGCCATTTGAATAAATCTTTCTCTTTTGGGTAAATTCCGTTCTGACGCCGCCGGGCACAATGGAAGTCGCGTAAATATTATATTGGTTAAGTTCAATATTAAGTTCGGTAACATAGGCGCTTAACGCGGCTTTGGACGCGCTATAATACGCCTCAAAAGGCACGGGCATCTCGCCCGCCAAAGAACTCACAAAGATAAGCCGTCCTTTGTTATGGGCTTTCATAACAGGCACAATGCTTTTTACAAACTCTGCCGCCCCAAACATATTGACCTCAAAAAGATAGCTATAATCATCGCGCGTGGTCTTTTCGGCGGGCGCGGCGATAGAAATTCCCGCGCAATATACTCCTATGTCAATTTTTCCGTGTTCCGATAAGATTTTTTCAACCGCTTGCGATAAAGTCTCGGGATTGGCAATATCCACCGTAAAGTTGGTCACTCCCGCGATCGGGCATTCCGTCCTTGAGCCGTTATATACTATATAATTATTATCAATAAATTTTCTTATCGTTTCCATTCCGATACCGGACGAACCGCCCAAAACAAATACAACTTCTGCCATTTTTTACACCTCTTTTTAATATTATTAATAATATTATTTATTATCTTTTTAAGAAATATTTAATACTTGCGAAATAAGGAAAAAAATGTTATTTTAATTTCATGCGCATTTATAAATTATTTTATACGCAAATATATTTTTTATTTTGGAGGTAATTTCAATTTAATTAATAATTTTATATTTAGGACATATTATTATTAAAGCCCTTTTTAAAAAAATTTCAGGACTTTAAAAATGGCAATTCTTAAAAGTCTAAGGAATAATAGCGCAAAATAATACTTCAGTGCGCAAAGATTATTAACTTATAGCATATAAATTTTTTGAATATTTTTAAGAGCTTGAAAGGCTAATTTGGCAGGAGGTAAGATGATTTATTATAACAAAGAAGTTGAAGAAGTATTAAGCCAATTACAGACTTCAACTTCGGGGCTAAGCGATCAAGAAGCGGCTTTAAGGCTTCAAAAATACGGATACAATGTTTTGTCCGAAGAGAAAAGGGCGGGATTATTAGTTAAATTCTTAAAACAGTTAATCAACCCTATGATAATAATATTAATAGTCGCCGCGGTTATTTCGGGTATTTTGGGCGAATGGATTGATATGTCCGTTATTTTGGGCGTTGTGCTTTTAAACGCTATCATGAGCACAATCCAAGAAGGCAAGGCGGAAAAGGCAATAGCCAAACTTAAGAGCATGGCGACGCCTTATACGGCGGTTATTAGAAACGGTTCCGTTAAAATGGTGCCTTCCAACACCTTAGTACCGGGCGATATTATGCAAATTTCAGCGGGCGATGTTATCGCTGCGGACGCTAGAATAATCAAATCAAACAGCTTAATGTCCGAAGAGGCGGCGCTTACGGGCGAATCTACGCCTGTGGAAAAAAGCGCCGAAAAGATTGATAGCGATAATGTCATTGTGGGCGACCAAAAAAACATGTTATTTACCACGGGCAAAATCATATACGGCACAGGTCTTGCCGTGGTTACAGCCACAGGCATGAATACCGAAATAGGCAAGATAGCCAATATCTTAAAAGAGACCAAAGAAGAAACTACGCCGCTTCAAAGACGAATGAACGAAATAAGCGGCGTTTTGACAATAGCAATTTTAATAATGTGCGGGGTGATATTAGGCGTTAACTTGCTGATGGCATATATTAGCTTACGCCAAATTACCTTTGAAACATTTATAGACTTTTTTACTTTGTCAGTGAGCATCGCGGTAGCGGCGATACCCGAAGGGCTGCCCGCTGTGGTTACCTTGGTTTTGGCCTTAGGCGTGCAAAAAATGGCCAAGCGGCATTCAATAGTAAGAAAACTAAACGCGGTGGAAACTTTGGGATGCGTGCAATTTATATGTTCCGATAAGACAGGCACGCTTACCCAAAATAAAATGAGCGTAAAGAAAAACTATTTTGACGGCAAAATCCAACCCATTGAGTTGCCAAAAAGCCCTACAGCCGATTATTTTTTGAAATGTTTGATGCTTTGCAACGACTCTGTTTTGGAAGGCGAGCAAGGCGACCCTACCGAAATCGCGTTGTTGAAATTGGGCGCGGGCAACGGGCTTAATCAAAATGATTTTAATCATCTATATCCAAGGGTTTTTGAATTGCCTTTTGATTCAGAGCGCAAGCTTATGACTACGGTCAATCAAACCAATCAAGGACTTATTTCTTTTACTAAAGGCGCTGTTGACCATGTCTTGAAAAGATGCACGCATATTCAAATCGGAAATAATATCTTGCCTATAACCAAACAGCATATAGACGATATCCTAAACGCCAACAAAGAAATGGCCAGCACGGCTTTGCGTGTGTTGGCGGCGGCGTATAAACCTATCCAAAAAGTTCCCGATGAAAAAGAAAAAGGCGAATTGGAACAAAACCTAATCTTTTTGGGGCTGACGGGCATGCAAGACCCGCCCAGGCCCGAAGTTTACGAGTCAATTAAGACATGCAAAAAAGCTGGCATAAAAGTGGTAATGATTACAGGCGACCATAAAGATACGGCGGTAGCCATCGCCAAAGAACTCAACATTATCCAAAACGAAAAATACGCGATTACGGGCGAAGAGCTGGACAAAATGAGCGATCAAGAACTCAAAGAAAAGGTCAATTATTACAGAGTGTATGCCCGCGTTTCCCCCGAACATAAAGTTAGGATAGTAAAGGCTTTGCAAGCCAATAATAATATAGTCGCCATGACGGGCGACGGAGTCAATGACGCGCCCGCTTTAAAGACCGCCAATATTGGCGTGGGCATGGGCATTACGGGCTCGGATGTAAGCAAAGATGTTGCAGACATGATATTGACGGACGATAACTTCGCGAGCATTGTTACCGCGGTAGAAGAGGGCAGGAGGATTTACGCCAACATAAAAAAATCAACTAGATTTTTATTGTCGTGTAACGCCAGCGAAATTTTGATTTTATTTATAGCCTCAATAATAACTTTGGCGGCGTCTTTGACGGGCGGCGCATTAAAGGACATGGTTATTTTACATACCGTCCAGATACTGTTTATTAATGTCATAACGGACACTTTCCCCGCGATTGCACTGGGAAACGATAACGCCGAAGACGATATTATGGCGGTGCCGCCAAGGCGCGCGGATGAGAGCTTTTTTGATATTTTCTTGATAGGAAATATTTTGATTCAAGCGGCGTTTATGACGGGATTGACTTACGGCTCGTATTTTATCGGCCGGGCTATCGGGCAGTCGTCAGAGACCGCGACAACCATGGCTTTTGCGACTTTATCGTTAATACAGTTATTCCACTGCCTTAATATCCACAAAGAACGAAAATCAATTTTTGGACGCAATTTATTTGGCAATAGAATGCTCATTATCAGCATCGCTGGTTTAATTATATTTACCGTGCTTATAATCTCAATAGAGCCAATAGCCATGCTCATCAAGAGCGTGCCCCTTAATTTCAAAGAGTGGTTAGTGGTCTTTGCGATGTCAATTTCAATAATACCGGTAGTTGAGGTTATGAAGGTAATAAGCCGCGCTATATGGAAAGTTAAGGTAGAAAAAATATATTAATAACAAAAAAACCTAAAAAGGAAAAAGCCCTTAAATTTTAAGAGCTTTTTCCTTTAGGGTGGAGAATGAGGGTTTTTTGGAAAGAAGCCTAGAATAGCCTTACCTTTCCATTATGGCAATAATCTTATGAACTTTGTTATCTTTAAAACTAGGCGCAATATTTCCTTCTATCTTCTGGCCGTCAATAATAAGGTTTTTTACGCCTTTGCATAGTTTATCGGGATTTTTGACGGTAATTTCGTATATAGCGTTTTGATAATGTCTTACTATGGTATATTCTTTAAAATCTTGAGGTATGCAAGGGTCTATTTTCAAGCCCTCGTATTCGGGCCTTATCCCTAAGATGCTTTGGGTAATCGCCACAAAGTTCCACGACGCCGTGCCCGTAAGCCAAGAATTTTTGGCCTGACCCAAATTTTTGGAATCGGGGCCGGCAATCATTTGCGAATAAACATAGGGCTCGGTTTTGTGAATATCGCTTTCATCTTCCAAATACGCCGGGCAAATGCGCTTATAAGCCTCAAAAGCTTTGTCGCCTCTGCCTATCGCGGCCTCGCCCATCATAATCCAAGGGTTGTTATGGCAGAAGATTGCGGCGTTTTCTTTATAGCCCGGCGGATAAGAAGATATTTCGCCAAGGTGCAGATAATACTTAGTATAAGCGGGCTGCACCAATACAAAGCCGTATTTTGTGGCTAGATGTTTCCAAGCGCTGTCAAGCGCGCGTCTTGGATAATCCAATTCATTTCCTATCAGCGCCATAGAGCCAAATCCTTGAGTTTCTATAAAGATTTTGCCCTCTTCATTTTGTTTGGAACCCACGGGGTTTGAAAAGGCGTCATAAGCCCTCAAAAACCATTCGCCGTCCCAGCCATATTTTATTATTGCTTGTTCCATCTTGGCGATCTCGTCTTCCACGAATCGCGCGTCTTCTTTTAGGTTGTATTTTTGGCACAGCCTTAAATAATCTTTGCCTACATATACCGCCATGCAGGCGATTAATACGCTTTCGGCCTTGTCGCTGCCTACATTTTCAGTCGTTTGAAAACTCTCGTCGGGATTTTTAGAAAAGCAATTAAGATTTAGGCAATCATTCCAATCGGCCCTACCAATCAAGGGCAAACCATGCTCGCCCAAATTGGTTACTACTTTGGCAAACGCACGCCTTAAGTGTTCGTGCAAAGGCGTGGCAAGTTCGGGGTTATTGTCATAAGGCACCATCTCGTCCAAAATAGTATGGTCGTCGGTTTCCCTAAGATAAGCGCAAACCGCCAAAATAATCCAAAGCGGGTCGTCGTTAAAGTTGCTGCCCAAATCGTGATTGCCTTTTTTGGTCAAAGGCTGATATTGATGATACGCGCCTCCATCGGGAAGCATGGTGGAAGCAAGGTCAATAATGCGCTGGCGCGCCAAATGCGGTATTTGATGCACAAACCCCAGCAAATCTTGCGAGCTGTCCCTAAAGCCCATGCCTCTGCCTATCCCGCTTTCAAAATACGAGGCGCTTCGCGACATGTTGAAGGTGACCATAACTTGATACTGGTTCCAAATATTGACCATGCGATTTAATTTTTGATCATGGCTTGTCAATTGGAATTTATTAAGCAAACCATTCCAAAATTCTTTTAACTTTTCTAACTCTTGCGTTATTTTTTGGACAGTATTAAGTTTTTTAAGCGTTTGTTTTGCGGGCGTCTTATTTACTTTGCCGTCTGTCCATTTTTGGTCTTCGGGCAATTCAGCGTAACCCAATATAAAGATAAAATCCTCGCTGGAGCGGGGCGCTAATTCAACTTCTAAATAATGCGAGGCGATAGGCGACCATCCTGAAGCCAATGATTGATAACTTACGCCTTCGCTTACGGCCTGCGGGCAGTCAAACCCGTTATAAAGCCCCAAGAATGCGTCCCTATCCGTATCAAAACCGTTGATATCGGCAACGGACGCGTAATAGGCGTAATGGTTGCGTCTTTCGCGATACTCCGTAATATGATATATGATATTATCTTCCACTTCCACTTCGCCCGTAGAAAAATTGCGTTGAAAATTGGTCATATCGTCAAATGCGTTCCACAAACAAAACTCTTCCAAAGTCCAAATTTTGATTTTTTTGGTTGTGTCGGAGTTGTTGGTCAAGGTCAAATGTTGGACCATCGCGCTTATATCCAAAGGCACAAAATAAACAACTTTTGCTTGCAATCTGTTTTTGGACGAATTTATTTTGGTATATCCCAGTCCGTGACGGCATTCGTAACTGTCAAGTTCGGTCTTGACCGGTTTCCATCCGGGCGACCAGGCCGTATCGCAATCTCTTATGTATATATAATTGCCCCCATCGTCAATAGGAACATTATTATATCTATATCTAGTAATACGGCGAAGCCTTGC
>JAAZDJ010000113.1 GCA_012512255.1 Clostridiales bacterium
AAAACAGCGACAGCTTCCTTTACTGCTCCGCCAAAAGAGTAGGGGTATCCTCTTCGCTTTGGTCGTTCTCATCAAGCTGCGACAGGTACTTTGATATGTTCTCATCTATACGCGCAAGTTTTTTGCGCAAAATCTCGGCATTGTAGCAGTTTTCGTCGCTGTTTACCGCATGAAACTTTGGGCCGGTCAACCGATATCAGCTCCCTCTTATATAGCCCCAGCTTTACGCATACCTTGACAAATTCGCCAAATACCTTCTTCAGCGCTGTCGCGTTGTCCTTCCTAAAATCCGCTATCGTCCGAAAAATCGGGCTTTAAACGGTTTAACAGAAAGAAAAGCTCTATGTTTCTTCCACACTCTTCCATCAGCTTGCGGCTTGAGCGTATGCAGTTGAAATATCCGTATATGATAGCTTCAATAAATCCCGCGGATTGTAGGGAGGCCTTCCGATGTCGTTTAACGTACTGTGGCGAAACTCGCTTATGACCAGCCCATCCACAAACGCGTCTATTATCCGCACGGCGAATTCTCCGGCACGTAATCCTCTATACAGTCCTGCAAAAATGTTATCTGCTCCCTGCTGCTCCCCTCTATGTATTTCATCCCTCTTTTCCATCCCTTGTTTACACCATATCTTCTTGGGAAATGAGGTGTCCTTTGACTTTTCAGACAGTCTCGCCAAAACCACAAGATAAAATATTGTGGTTTTTATTTTTTTAAGAAAAAAATTCAAAAAGATTAAATTAAAATTTCTACCTTTGACACCTAGTTTTTAACACTACTAATCAAAAGAAAGTAACTTCTTTACCTAAGGTTGTTAATTGCTTATAACATTCTTATATTATACCCTTATAAATGGTCGTTTATAGTAAGTTTTTCTTTATAATCATTATTATAGATAAATATTTTTTCATTTTTGTCAAACTCAGCTTTTGCTATGTGCACTAGACGATGATGGTTGGGGCATAAAATTATTAAATTTGATATGCTGTTATCAAGACTTGTTATAAACGGTTTAATATGATGCGCTTCAACTATGTGCACACTAAAAATATCATAATGGCGTTGTCCGCAAATCTGGCAACGATAATTATAATATTGTTTTAACTTAGGTACTATTTTATAATTTAACAGTCTTTGTTTTATTGTTGTGTTTATTGTTCGTATTGCCGCGTCGTCATCCTTAAAATTAATAATATCCTCAATTTCTTTTTCAGAATGAGCCGATAATACTTTTTGTTCTTCAATAGTGATTGGTTCTTCAATCATACTACAAAATTCAAGTAATGTCTTTATCTTTGCAGCTAATTCTTCAAATGAAAAAACATTAAACTCAGAAAAAAAGCGCACAACAGCCGGCGTTGGTTTTCGCTTATTCCAGCCTTGTCTTACATGATTTGGGAAAAAAGCATCAAATTCATCTCTGCGCAATTTAATATAATTAGGCTTTGTTTTTACTATAGCCGCAAGCGTATTATAAGCTGAAGTAAAAGTAGAAAAACCAAGATACCTTAAAGCCTCGCGATCATATTTTGACAAGAAAAAGGCTATTAATGAAGCAATCCTATTATCAAATACCCCAAAATTTATTAACTCATCCATAATAGATCCCTTTAATAGTATTATATCATGTAATAAAGAAAATAAAAAATTACTAATTCCTATTGACCTTTTAGCATTTTACATAATTAAAATAATTTAATACTTTTCCCATATTAGTTTATTTGCGTACAAGTTTTTTCATTTTTTATGTCTTTTTTAATACTATTCTATCAAGAGCTAAGGGACATTTTGGAATTACGCCTAGTTATCTCATTTTTTATTATAATATCTTTGTATTGTTTTCTTTTTGAATTTAAAATAATTTATTAATAATAAATGTATAATTTATGCGATAATATGGCCGCAAAAAACCGTCAAAAGTGGGAGGAAAACAAAAAAATTATGTTTAAAAATTTTATCAATTTGGCTTTTATATCGCTCGTTTTTCTTTAAATGTCAATTTTATATATGAGTTAATTTCTCCTAAAACTAAACTTTGAGAATAACCTTTACGTTTTTTAGGCGTGCCTGGACGATAAGTTCCAAGAATAAAGTCAATTTTTTGACAAAATAAACCGCCCTGTTTGGGCGGGTTTTGCTTAATGTCTTATTGCATTTACTTATTACCTTAAATATATTACTTATCTTGTATTACATTAACCTTTAATTTGGCTGTGATTTCGGGGTAGGGTTTGATTTCTATTTGGTAAGTTCCGATGTTTTTGATGGGCTGAGGCAAGACTATCTTTTTTCTGTCAACTTCAATGCCTAGTTTTTTGAGTTCGTCGGCTATATTGGCCGACTGAATTGAGCCAAAAACCTTGCCGCTTTCGCCGCATTTGACTTTTAGGGTAATCTCGGTCTTATTGATTTGGTCGGCTTTTTGTAGCCATTCTTGGCGCTCTTGCGCCCTTTTTCTTTCCTCGGCCTCTTGTTTTTGTTTTATTTCTTTGATTTTGGCGGGCGTGGCTTCTATGGCAAGCTTGTTTTTTAACAAATAGTTGCGGGCATACCCATCGCTAACTTCTATAAGCTCTCCCGCTTTGCCTTTGGAATTTAAATCTTTTAATAATATTACCTTCATTTTTACTCCTTTTTTTAATTATAGCATACGCGATAGGGGTTTTCAACAAAAGCGCATAACGGGCGCTTTAAAATATTTCAAAGAATAAAAACCAAAAGCCAATGGCTGTTTCGTATAGTAATTAATTTACTAACATAAATAAAAATAATAGCAAACTCGCCTAGTTTCTCGCGTTAACTTAAACGCTCCCAAGAATAAAAACCAAAATCCGATAGCATACTATGTATATACATTCTTTAAAAAAGGCGGGTTTTTTATGAAAGACTTAAAATGCGCTATGAAAGTATGCGTCTATAACAAAGGCTATTGCTGCTGCGCGGATGAAATTAAGGTCGGAACGGACTCAAAATGCCATACATATACTATTGACCAATCCAAAAAAGACGATGTAATGTTTGAAATAGGCATGGACCAAACCAAGCCTGACTACAGCGTAAACACCAAGGTGGATTGCATCGCGCCCTGCATATTCCAAAAACACGATAAATGCCACGCCATAGGAATCACCGTGCTGGCGGCGGACAAGGACGCCGAATGCGCGACATTTATATTAAAATAAAAAAATCCCTATTTTTCCATAGGGATTAATTGTTTTTATAAAAAGTTCAACTATCCATAAAACAATCACAACGAAATTATTTCGGCTATATTATATAGGCTTTGGTCAAATTTGCGCTTCAGGGATACTGCCTCGCTAATATCCATATCTATAATTTTGTTGTTTTTTATGCCTACCACGCGGTTGCCCACGCCTTTTTTCAAAAGCTTGACGGCATGCACGCCGCATCTGGTGGCTAAGATACGGTCAACCATTGAAGGCCTGCCGCCGCGCTGTATATGTCCCAAAACGGTGGATTTGACTTCAAAATTGGTGCGGGCGCTGATTTCTTTGGCCAAATCCTCCGCATGGCCCGCGCCCTCGGCAAGCACTATGATGCCTGATTTTTTGCCCTCGTCATAGCTTTCTATTAGTTTTTTGCAAACAGATTCCACGGTAAATTTCTTCTCGGGCACCAAAATCATCTCGGCGCCGCCCGCGATGCCCGCATACAGCGCGATATCGCCGCAATGCCTGCCCATTACTTCCACGATGCTGATTCTCTCATGCGAAGTCATGGTATCCCTTAATTTGTTGATGGCGTCCAGCGCGGTATTGCACGCTGTGTCAAACCCAATAGTAAAATCGGTATAGGGCAAGTCATTGTCAATAGTGCAAGGAATGCCGATAGTGGGGATCCCGCGCTCCGATAAAATCTTGGCGCCTATAAACGAGCCGTCGCCGCCCATAACAATAATGCCTTCAAGCCCCCGTTTTTTGATAACCTCAATGGCGCGGTCTTGTCCTTTTTTTTCTTTAAACTCAGGACATCTCGCGGTTTTTAGGATTGTGCCGCCGCGATGGACTATGTCGGACACGCTGCGCATATTAAGCGGATAAATAGTATCTTCTATAAGCCCTGCGTATCCCCTTTCTATGCCATAAACTTCCATGTCTAGATAAATTCCGTATCTTACTATGGCTCTTATTCCCGCGTTCATGCCCGGCGCGTCGCCGCCGCTTGTGATAATACCTATTTTTTTCATATCGCTATGTTCCCTTAATAAAAATTTTTCATACAGTGTTTTTTAAGATTTGATGTCTTTTTGTATTATATTATCAACCTAAAGCCCAAAAAAATATATTCTAAAAGCGACATTTAAAACCAACGCACAAAAAATTTATGCGTTGTTCTTGCTAAGGTTTAAGTTTAATTTTTTTCGGTTTTTATCACCCCGTATGCCGTATAAACCTCGGCGTTGCCTTTGACTTTTATGGCCGAGACCTTTTCGGTAAATTGGGCTATCATTACTTCGCCCGCGCCCAATTTCTCGGTGTGTTGCGTGCGCGTTTCCTCTCCGCGCGTCAACCCAATAATGCTTACATCGTCGCTCAAGGCTTTTATGACCACATACTGTTGCAAATCTTCTTTGAACATATATTAAACTCCTAAAAAAGGATTTTTTTATGAAAACTTAAAAAACCGATATATAAATATTATACTATATATTTGTTATCTTTCTCAAACTTTTTTTAAAATATGTCTTACAAGTTTTTTGTGACCAATCTTATATCTTCGCTGGGCAATACCGCCAAAAGCTCTACCAACAGGCCGTTTTCCACATTGACATTGACGGGAAGCGGATATGTTTTTCTGGTTTTTGCGTCCATCACTATTACCGGACTTGTGCCCATATGCGCATAAATAATATTCATAAGTTTATCGGGAAATTCCGGCTCGTTGGTTTCTGTGTTAATCTTAACATCCATTCTTAAATATAGTTTTTTCAGCACATTGGCTTGAGAGGTATACGGGTCTTCGGTCCAAGGGATTATATCGTCGGCCCAAATAACGGGGGTCTCGCCCTCCCTTACCGATAGCGAACCTTTGACGGTAACCACGGTATCGGGTATTATCTTGGATTTTAGCTGCTGATAATTTTTTGAGCCGACCATAACATCCAATGTCCCGTATAAATCTTCCAGCTTAAAAGCGCCTATCTCTTGATTGTTTCTTTTTGTTATTATCTTGCGCGTTTCCACTATCAGCCCGCCGCATTCAACCTTCATTCTGTCCGCTACGGCGACATAATGTATATTGCCTTCTTCGTCCAGAGTGGTATCTTCCAACGCTCTAGACGAAAACTCAAAAGCCGACAGCTTTTCTCTATATTCGTCCAAAGGATGCGCCGTGATATACACTCCCAAAACTTCTTTTTCTTTGGCCAGTTTTTCTTTTAGGCTGTATTCGTCTATGTTGGGAAACTCATCGGCAGGCGCCGATTGGCCCACCATATCAAACAGTGACATCTGTCCCGTTTCTTTCATCGCTTTTTCTTGGGAGGCGCGGTCAACCAAAGACTCATAAACGCTCATTAACTGGCTTCTATGGGCCTTAAAACAATCAAACGCGCCCGCGAGGATAAGGCTTTCTAAGAGCTTTTTGTTTAAAACCGAGCTTTCCACGCGCTTTATAAAGTCATTAAAGCTTATAAATTTGCCGTTTTGCTCCCTCTCGTTGATTATGCTCTCAATAGCTTTTACGCCCACGTTTTTTATGGCGGCAAGCCCTATCCTTACTCCGCCGTTTTCCACCGAAAACATAACTTGGGAATGGTTGATGTCGGGCGGTAAAATCGCTATTCCGCTTTCTTTTAGATATAACAAGTAATTGCGGATTTCGTCTATGTTTGTAATGCGGTTGTTTAACACCGCGGTTATATATTCTACCTTGTGATAGCACTTTAGATAAGCCGTCTGATAGGCAAGATAGGCGTAAGCCGCCGCGTGCGATTTGTTAAACGCGTATGCCGCAAAGTCCAAGATTTTGTTAAAGATTTTTATCGCCACATCCTCGGGCACGCCGTTTTTGACAGCGCCTGCGATGCTGGGGTCGTCGGGGTCGCCGTATAAAAAGATTTTTTGCTCTTTTTTCATCTCGCTTTCTTTTTTCTTGGACATATTGCGCCTGACGACATCGGCTCTGCCCAAAGAATAGCCCGCGAGCTCGCGCACAATCTGCATAACTTGCTCTTGATATACGATTACTCCGTAAGTGACTTTCAGTATGGGTTCTAACAACGGATGGTCGTATTGGACGCTTTGGGGGTTGTTTTTGCCCTCTATGTATTGGTCCTTGAATTTCATAGGCCCGGGCCTGAAGATTGAGATGCCCGCGATAACATCTTCCAAGCAAGTCGGCTTGAGATGGCGCATAAAGTTTTTCATGCCTTCGCCTTCCAATTGGAACACCGCGTGCGTGTCGCCCTCGCCTATGAGTTTATAGACATTGGGGTCATCATAATCCATATTATAAAAATCAATATCTATGCCTTTGGTCTGTTTGACCAATTCTACGGTTTTTTGGATATCTGTCAAAGTCCTAAGCCCCAAAAAGTCCATTTTCAAAAGGCCCAGCTTTTCAACTTCCTGCATGTCAAATTGCGTGGTGACATCCGTTCCGCTCATTTGCAAAGGCACATGGTCGCTTATCGGGTCTTTACAAATAACCACGCCCGCGGCGTGCATGCCTGTTTGTCTTGGCATGCCTTCTATGCGCATGGCCATGTCTATTATTCTCTTTACGGCGGGCTCGTTGTCATACATGGCCTTTAGCTCGGGGATTACATAATCATCGTTGCCCTGCCCTACCAAATCTAATAATTTTGCCTTTTTGTCAACCGCGCCTATTAATTTGGTTATTCTGTCGGCCAGGCTGTAAGGCTCGCCGTAAACTCTTGCCACGTCCTTAATGGCCGCTTTCATCGCTAGCGTGCCAAAGGTGATTATTTGAGAAACATTGCTCGCGCCGTATTTGCGCACCACATAATCTATTACTTCGCCGCGCCTTTCAAAACAAAAGTCCACGTCAAAGTCGGGCATGGATACGCGCTCTTCGTTGAGAAACCGCTCAAAAAGCAAACCGTATTTGAGCGGCTCCACTTTGGTTATTCCTGTCGCGTAAGCCACAATGCTGCCCACGCCGCTGCCCCTGCCCGGCCCTACGGGAATGCCTTGGCTTTCGGCATAGTTTATAAAATCCCATACGATAAGGTAGTATTCCACAAAGCCCAACCTGTTAATGACATCCAGCTCATACTCGGCCCTGTCAATAATTTCTTGGGTAAGCTCTTTGTATTTTTTGTTCAGGCCTTCGTATGTAAGCTCGCGCAAATATTCATAAGGCTGTTTGTTGTCGGGCGGGATATAATGGGGCAAAAGCTCTTTTCTGTAATTAATGCGCATATCGCATTTTTCGGCAATTTCCAAAGTGTTTTCAAGCGCTTCTTCTATATGCCCAAAAAGCTTATGCATTTCGTCATAGCTTTTGAGATAAAATTCGTTTGTGGGGAAATAATCGCCGTCTTCGGCGCTGGAACGGTTGTTGAGAGTTTCCCTAAACGCTATGCATTGCAAGACGCTTTGCATCTCTGCGTCTTCTTTTCTTAGGTAATGGCAGTCATTGGTCGCGACAAGCTTGATATTAAGCTTTCTGCCAAGCTCTATAAGCTGAGGGTTGACTATGGCCTGCTTGTCAATAAAATGGTTTTGAAGCTCCAAATAAAAATCATCCCCGAACATATCCTTATACATTAGGGCGATTTTTTGGGCTGTTTCCAAATCGCCTTTTAAGATAGCTTGGGGAATCGCGCCCGCGATACAAGCCGAAAGCGCGACAAGCCCGTCGCAATGATCTTTTAAGAGTTTATGGTCTATGCGCGGCTTATAGTATAAGCCCTCGGTATACGATAAGGAATTAAGTTTTACTAAATTGGAATATCCGACATCGTTTTTTGCCAATAAAACCAAATGATTGAACTTGGGCATTCTGCCGCTTTTGGTCTCTTTTATACGCATATCTTCGGCGACATAAAACTCGCAACCAAAAATAGGCTTGACCTTGTATTTTTTTCGGGCTTTATGGAACGCCTCCACATCGGCTTGCCCGCCTTCGGTGAAATTAACGGCCGCGGCGTCAAACTTGCACGCCGCGAACATATTGCCGTGGTCCGTCATAGCCACAGCCGGCATATTAAGCTCGTAACATCTTTGGAATAACTCGTCTAACCTGATTGCCCCGTCTAAAAGGCTGTATTCGGTATGTAAATGCAAATGGACAAATTGTTTCATAAACTCAATAATAACATGAATAAACTATAAGTCAAACGCTTTGCTTTTCAAAAAAATAAAAAAATATTTTTGGGCAAAAAATATCTTTGCCCATAAAAAATATAACTTAACTTCCTTAAATAAACATCCATTTTATTCGGACTCAAGAATGGCTGAAATATCTTTTATGGCTTCTTCTGCGTCGCTGCCATTGGCGCTTATTAATATTTTGTCCCCCTCTTTTAACGCCAAAGAGATGACGCCCATAATGCTTTTGGCGTTGATTTTTTTGAACTTTTGCTCAAATGTAATTTCGCTTTCGTAACGCATCGCTCTTTGGACCAAATACGCAGCGTCTTTGTTTTGGATGCCCCCCTTTTTTAGCACGGTGACTTCTTTACTTGGCATCATCGCCCTCCATTATTTTGTTAGATATTTCTATAATCTTTGACATCCTGTGGTTGATTCCGCTTTTGGATAATTTCAGTTCGTCGGCAATCTCTTGCAAGGTCGCAGAAGGGTTTTGCTTTCGGGCCAGCGCCGCTTCTTTTAGTTTTTGGGGCAAAAAGTCCAACCCTTTGCTCTTTTCTATAATTTCTATGGCCTTTGCCTGCTTTAGCGCCGTATCCACCGCTTTGTCAATATTGGCGCTTATGCAATTAGCCGTTCTGTTGGCGGCGTTCCGAACCGAACGGTTGGCAAGCTCGTTATATATATGCAAAACCGTCGCGTCCGCGCCGATGCCCGCCAAAAGATCGCATATATATTGGTTACTACTTAAGTATAATATATATTTTGTTTTTCGCAAGGTGTTTTTTGCTATAATATCAACCTGCCGCAACAAATTTTGAAAATCTTTGGCAAATTCTTTATTGGAAAAAACAAATTCCAGCCTAAAACTTTTGCCTTCCGTTATATACCCGCCGCCCAAAAAAGCGCCCCTTATATAAGCGTAACGGCTGGGCGCGTCCATTACAAGATGCTTGTCAATGCCCGTTATGATTGACAAACCGCCTTGGTCGTTGCGCTCTAGGATTGCGCAGTCTTTTAGCACCATATGCGCCACATTTTCGGGTATTATGGCTTTGTGCATATGCTTGCCTATCATAATATCGTCGGCGGTCTTTATATCCGTTCCGTATAAGGTCTTTAAGATTTTATGGATTCTGCTGCTTAAGTTTTTGGTTTCGTTGACAATCTCGGCGCCCAAAACGCCTTGGGATATCACTATGCTGCCCGCGGTATGAATAATCGCCGATAATTCCGCCAAAGCATAGCCCTCGTCCAGTGGTTTTTTGATTATCTCGTTTTTTGCTCTTTGGGATAATGTCATTTACGGACTATTCCATCAAAAGATTTCTATGAAAAATCTCCACATTATAGCCGTTTTCGCCCAGCATTTGCTTTAGCTTCTCAGCCAAAGCCACCGACCGATGCTTGCCGCCCGTGCAGCCTATGCCTACGGTCAAAAGCTGCTTGACCTCTTTATGATAATCTTTTAAGACAAATAGCAACAGCTCAAGCATGCGCCTGCAATATTCCTCGGCGCGCCCGTCGCGGAAAACAAACTCTTGGACTTGAGGGTCTTTGCCGGTAAGGTCTTTTAGTTCTTTTATATAATGGGGGTTTTCCAAAAATCTCACATCAAAAACAATGTCGCAATCTTTAGGTATGCCTCTTTTGTAACCGAAGGTCACTATGGCCACGCCCTGATGGGTTTGGATAGTCTCAAAAGCGTTATATACTTTTTGCTTTAGGCCCTTTAAATCCAAAGAAGTGGTGTCTATAATAATATTGGCCGAGTTTTTCAAGTCTTTTAACAGCTTGCGCTCTTTTTCTATGGCCTGATATATAGGAAGCCCCTTGGCCAAGGGATGCGTTCTTTTGGTCTCGTTGAAGCGGTTTATCAAAACATCGTCCTCGGCGTCCAAAAACAACAGCTGATAATTAAAGCCTAGGATTTTGAGTTTGTCAAGCGCGGTATAAATCTCTGAAAAAAACTCGCCCACCCGCGCGTCCGCGCTTATCGCGATGCGGAAGCTGTCGTTGGTTTTTTCTCTGCTGATTGCCATCGCTTGCACGGCGTCTGGGATAAGCTGAGGCAAAATATTATCCATACAATAAAAACCCAGGTCTTCCAACGCGTTAAGACAAGTTGATTTGCCCGCTCCGCTCATTCCGCTTACAATAATAAGATCCATTAATCAAACCCCTTTAACTTACGGCTCCTAAACGTAGGAATTTTGCCCAGGTTGACAATTTGGTCGGGATTTAGGTTTAGCTTTTTTATCCATTGTTTTTGAACGGTAAAGTCGCCCACTTTTTCGGGGCTGTGCGCGTCGGAATTGACTATAAACCCGACTCCGGTCTCGGCCGCCGCCAGCACTTCTTCTTCGGTCATGCTTATTCTTTTGCCGTTTAGCTCAATATATACGCCCAGTCTTTTGCATTCTTTGGCAAGTTCCACCACATCCATTTCTATGCCGTATTTGGGATGCGCTATTATGTCAATAGGATAGCGGTTGATAGCTTTTAGGTATGCTTCGGTGTTTCGTCCCTTTCTTAAATCGGATTTTTTATGCCGCGGCAATTTATTGGGCAAATAAAAAGAAAAAAAAGCTCTTAAGGACGAAGGATAGATAAGTTTGTGGTAGCCGCAGAGTATTATATCAAGCTTGTCTATATCTTGAGGCCTTAAGTCAATATGGCCTTCGTTGGATTGCAGATTGGTTTCCAGCCCCAAAAAAATGTCTATGTCGTATTTGTCTTTTATCCTATCAATGTCTTGCCGCATATATTTGAAGTCAAATCTTCTAACATTAAAAACAACATGCCTAAAACCATGGTCCGTAATCGCTATTTGTTTTAAGCCTTTCTTTACCGCCTCAATGACATTGTGTTCTATCATGCCAAGCCCATGGCTATAAATAGTGTGCGTGTGGTAATCGCCCAAAAACTTCATCAAAATTCTCCGAGCAGCCTAATTTCCAGCTCAGGCGTTTGCCCTGTTTTTTCATAAATTACATCTTGCATATATTCTAACAGCATCAAAACATCTTGGCAAGTGGCGTTGCCTTTATTTATGATAAAATTTGCATGGACGGGCGAGATCATCGCCCCGCCTATTGTATAGCCTTTTAGGCCCGCTTTGTCCAAAATTTCGCCCGGCGCGATATTGTCTTTCATCTTCTTAAAAGCGCTGCCCAATGTTTTGCCCGAAGGTTGCGACTGCCGGCGCTTGGCTTTATACTCCGCCGCCAATTGCTCAAGTTTTTCTTTCTTGTCCGGCACAAGCCCCAGCTTTGCCGCCGATATTATGTATTGGGGGTTATCCATAAAAATGCTTTTTCTATAACCAAACTCGCATCGCTCGTTGGGCCAAGTCACGAAGCTGGACCCGTTAAAAAATTCCACGCTCAGCGCGCAATCCGCCATTGACCCCCCATACGCGCCCGCGTTCATTACCAATGCCCCGCCCAAAGACGCCGGAATGCCTACCGCCCATTCAAGGCCCCTTAAGCCTCTTGAGATTGTCAGGTTGGCAAGCCTGATAAGGCTCGCGCCCGCTTCCACATGGGCAAATCTACCGTCAATGACGATTGAATCCATGCCCACAAGCTGCAACACCACCCCCCTTATGCCTTTGTCGCTTATCAAACACTTGCTGCCCCGGCCTATGACTGTTATGGGCAAGTTATGTTTTTGCGCCCATTCTATTGCGGCGTATAACTGCAATTTGTCGCCGATTTTTATAAAATAATCGGCGTCGCCGCCAATGCCCATGGTAGTGTATTTTGCCAAATTCTCGTTTTGCAAAATTTCAATATTATCAAATCTAATCATAACAACACCCTAAAAAAATTATAACCCAAGCTCGGCTTTTATTTCGTTTAGGCTTTGGGTATCTCCGTTTAGCGCTTTTTTGCACAAATCGTGGTAACAATCCATCGTCTCCTGGCCCGCAAAAGCATTAGGCGCGGTAAGCGCTTGATTGATTGCGTTTTGCATTTTCTTTAGCATATCGTTGGTATGGTAATTATTGCCGTCCACAGAAAACATCCCAATCCCGCAAAGCGCGCTTTGGGCGTTATGACTTGTTAAGTATTCAATAATTAATCGCGCTCTTTGCTGGCTTTGGCCGTCTTTTGCCGTTATGCTCAAGTATTGGACAAGGTCGGTATAGCCTTTTAGATATAGTATCTCGCATTCAAACATATTATTTTGATTGATGCGGTTAATAACCCTGTTTAAATCCCTTTGCGTGCCCAATAACATCAAAGCGTTTTTGGAAATAAACGCATTGTAAGCGTCAAACTGGCTTTGCGCCTCAAAATAAGAGTTTTTCTGAAAAACGCCGATTGTGTTTTTTAACACCGCTGCAAGCGGAAGATTGTTTTCTCTTGCCGCCACTAAAGAATATCTTATGCTTTTGCCCTTGTTATATACATGCCCGTCAATAAATATATTATCTATCAAATTATTATTTGTGTCAATGCCCATTGTATTTGCCAGCTCGCTGTTGCAAAACAACAAATACCCGCCCGCCATATAGGCGACCGCCTTTACTTTGTCGCCTTTTGACCCCGCCTTAATAAACTCGGCCCTGATATTAAGCCGCCCTTGATAATCTTGGGCATAGTTGGCAAAGATATCGCCCGCTCCCGTCCCAAAACTTACCAAATCGGGCAATATTCCCTTTTCTATTTGGTCTTGAGCTTGGGCTTTGGTCAAAGTCTGAATGCTGACCAATAAGCCCTTATGCTTTTTTTCCAAGGCAATCATCTGCTTTAACAAAAATTGATGGCGGCTGCCGCTTCCGCCCTCAAAGTTTTCTATATGCCACATGGACACGACGCCTTGTGTGATTTTGTCTTGGGGCTTGTAGTCTTTTTTCAAGTTGGGCAACACAAAAGCAGGAACGCATACCAAAATTGCAGCCAAAAAAACATAGGGCAAAATCTTAACAAGCTTTTTAAATACCATAAAAATATAATATGATTAAGTTAGCTTTTAAAATGCCTTTTGGCAAGATTAAGCGGATAAAAAAACGGAATGGCCATATTTTCGCTTTTAATAAGGCTTTATAAATTTAACCCGAAAATAAAATGCCCTTTAGGCCAGCCTAAAGGGCAAAGTTATTAAAAAAACGCCATTATTGGTTATGTTTTTTCTAACGATTGTTTGGACTCAAAATATCTTTCAAAAAGCATAACAAGGACGGGCACTAAAACTATTTGCAAAATAATGCCGGGTACAGCTTTTGCGAAAGCGCCGCCAAAGAAAATAGCCCAAGTGAATGTCTTTTGCGCAAAGCCATAAAAAACAACTGAAACCGCGCCCCAGACAATCCGTCCCGCAATCATTGAGATTATCAAAGAAACATATAAAGCTATTTTATTGCCCTTAAACCTTGAATAAATTAAACCTATAACAAAGCCGTATGTAGCCAATTCAAACGCCATCGCTGCGGCGTTTGGAAATATGGGCGGCATCCCAAACGACACCGACCTAAGCAAAGGCGTAATAAAACCTACCGCCAAGCCATAAAAAGGCCCGCAAATAAGCCCGCATAACAAAACCCCGAGATGCATCGGCAACAGCATATTGCCTATTTCAGGGATTTGGCCCGTCAAAAACGGCAAAAACATACCCATAGCCATAAAAACAGCCGATAAAGTAATCTTTAGACTTTTCTTCAAACCTCAAAGCCTCCCCTTTTCTATCCAAAGACCAAGCGCCGGATTTGGAATATAATATATTTCCTCATCGTTAAGAATATTCCACCCCGTTTTAAGCTTTTGATACGGATAAAGCTTAACCATCTCGTTAAAATCCGCCGCGCAATAATTGACTTGTTTTACTTCCTCTTTGCTAATCTTGTCCACGGCGTAAGTTATTTTAAACCTGCCGTCCGACGAGCCGTGTATTAAGTGGGCGGCCGCGCTCATATTGTTTTTTAAGTCGTCGCATTCTCTAAAAAGGGTTATCACCCTCTCTCTGCCCACATAGCCGTATTTTCTTATAAGGCGGTCTATTTCTTGGTCTTCGCCGAAAGTATGCACGCCCGGCGCCAAAACTATTAACTCGCCGCCGTCCGCGATAGCCATGCGCGTTCTATACACAGCCTTGTTTCCAAGCCATGTGCTTTTGAACTCCTTGGGGTCAAGATAGACCACGCATTTTTTGATAGGCTTTTGGACGATGTCCATATTCTTAACTTTGGCAAGCTCTATGGCTTCCTCAAGCGGCCGCCTATCTTGGCCTATAAACAAGCCGTGCGTTATTATCTGGTCTTGGGGCGCCGTGGTCACGGTCAAAACCCAAAGAAAATTGATATTATTCAAAAAATGTTTCCAACAATAATCCAATAATTTTCTGGTGGGCGTATGGTCCTTGCCCATCATCCTTTCCAAACCATACAAAGCCCCCACCATATGCGAAGCGTTTATAATCTTGCTGCCGCCAAGCCCCACAAGGATATTTTTAGAGTGGTTGCTCATCCCTATGACCTCGTGAGGAACGACCTGTCCGACAGAAATTACCAAATCATAATTATCAAACAATATCTTATTTACTTGGCATTCCACTTCCGAGGTATAAGTGTCCTCTGAAATCTCGCGCAAAAACTCCTCGGGAACAGTCCCGATTGTTACGACATCCTCGCGCCAGTTATGGACAACAAACTTATCATAAGGGATATCGCCAAACATTTTGGCGCATTCCTCTTGGGTCATGGGCGCGTGCGTGCCCAACGCGGGAATTATATCTACTTGTGCTTTGTCCTTTAACAAATGGTAGTAAAAATTGGTAATATATCCGGCGTTGGAATGGTAGCGGGTAAAGTCGGGCGGCACGATAAGCACCTTATTCAGCTTTTTGCCTTTTAAGCTGTCAATAAGCGCTTGGTTGATTTGTTCTTTTGACAAGCCGCGAGCTTCATTGGAAACAAGACTTATATTGCCCATTTATCAGACCTCGTATTTGGTGGAAGCCGTATCTCCGCCTTCGCCCGTCCAATTGGTATGGAAAAACTTGCCTCTGGGGGCGTCTATTCTTTCGTAAGTATGCGCGCCGAAATAATCCCTCTGTGCTTGCAACAGATTGGCGGGCAAAACCTCGCTAGTGTAACCGTCAAAATAACTCAAAGCCGCGCTCATAGCGGGCACGGGTATTTTATTAAGGCAAGCGGTCGCCACAACCTTTCTTAAGCTTTGGATTGAGTTCTTTATGGTCGTTTTGAAATAGTCGTCTAACAATAAATTCTCCAAATCGGGATTTTTTTGATAAGCCTCTTTTATTTTATCCAAAAACGCCGACCTGATAATGCAGCCGCCGCGCCAAGTCAAAGCGATTCCGCCATAATTTAGATTCCAATTATATGTCTTGGCGGCCGTTTTCATAAGCGAAAAGCCTTGCGCGTATGAGATAATCTTGGAAGCGTATAGCGCGTTTTTTAAATCCTCAATAAATTCTGTTTTGTCGCCGTCAAACTTTTCAATCTTTTTGCACTCGTCGTATTCTTTTGACGCCGTTACCCTCTCGTCTTTTAACGAAGAAAGGCATCTAGCGTAAACCGCCTCGGCAATTAAAGACAAGGGCACTCCCTCTTCCATAGAAGATATTACCGTCCATTTGCCCGTGCCTTTTTGCCCCGCGGCGTCCAAAATCTTATCAACCAAAGGCTGTCCGTCCGTGTCCTTGACAGCCAAAATTTTGGAAGTTATTTCTATCAAGTAACTGTTAAGCTCTGAGTTGTTCCAATCGGCGAAAATTTTATGCATCTGATCTGTCGTCAGTCCCAAATACTCTTTCATAAAATGATAGGTTTCGCAGATAAGCTGCATATCGCCGTATTCTATGCCGTTGTGGACCATCTTGACAAAATGCCCCGCGCCGTTTTCGCCTATCCATTGGCAGCAAGGATTGCCGTTTGCTTTGGCGCTTATGCTTTGAAAAATCGGCTTCACATGTTCCCACGCTTTCAAAGAGCCGCCCGGCATCATGGACGGGCCTTTTAACGCGCCTTCTTCGCCGCCCGAAACGCCCGTTCCTATAAACAAAAGCCCTTTGCTTTCCAAATATTGCGTCCTTCTGATTGTATCGGGGAAATGAGAGTTTCCCCCGTCAATAATTATGTCGCCTTCTTCCAAATACGGCAAAAGGTTTTCTATCACTTCGTCCACAGGCTTGCCCGCCCGAATCATAAGCATAATCTTTCGCGGTTTTTTTACATTTTCGGCTAGTTCTTTATACGAGTAAGTCCCGATAACTTTTTGGCCTTTTGCCTTTCTTTCCACAAAGTCTGTCACGGCTTCCAGTTCTTTATTATAAACCGCTACGGAATATCCCTTGCTTAACAAATTTTTTGTAAGGTTTTCTCCCATAACGGCCAAACCTACCATTCCGATATCCGCTTTTTCCATATGTTTTCTCCTGTATTAAAATTTATAGTCAAATCAAAAATTTTATCTAATTACCCTGGCGTTGCCAGCCCATATATCCCAAATTTGTTTCTCGTCAACGGGCGTGCCGTAATCGTTAAGCAAAGTGGCGACAAAAGCGCCGCTTGCCCAAGCAAACTGAACGCATTTTTCGGCATCCCAGCCTTTGGCAATACCGTATAATAGACCGCCAACAAAACCGTCGCCGCCGCCTATTCTGTCCAAAACGGGAATTTCCCTTAACGGAACGAAATTCAACTCGTCATTATAGAGCAAAATAGCGCCCCAAAGATGAGTATTGGCCGAGATAACTTCGCGCAATGTGTTGGCAAAGATTTGGGCGTTGGGATAGAGCTTTTTCGCGTTTTGTATCATAGCTTTGAAATTGTCTATTTGGGAGTTAATATCCTTTCCGCCGGCTTCGGGTCCGGGCACGCCCAAACACAATTGAAAATCTTCTTCGTTGCCTATTAATATATCGGCATTAAAAGCTATCTCGCTAAATATTTTTTTTAGGGCGTCTTCCCTGCCTTTCCAAAAAGTAGCCCTATAATTTAAGTCAAATGAAACCTTAGTTCCGTATTTTTTGGCGGCTTTGGCAAGTTCCAAACAGAAGTTGCCCGTATCGGGCGAGAGCGCCGCTATCAATCCGCTTATATGCAGGATTTGGGCGCCTTCTTCTTTGAATATTTTTTCTGTGTCAAAATCTTTTATATTCAAGGTCAGTCCGACTTCGCCCGCGCGGTCATTCCAAACCCGAGGCGCGCGCATGCCGTAACCGCTGTCTGCTATGTTAAACTGATGGCGGTATCCCCAAGGCCCGCCTTGAGGCACTTCCGGGCCCTCGTAATCAACGCCTCTTGCCCTTAAGTTTGATTTTATAAAATAGGCTATCGGGCTGTCTTTTACAAAGGCGGTTAACACCTTAGTCTTAAGCCCAAGCCCCGCCGAAATACTTAAAACATTGCTCTCCGCGCTGGTCACTTGCATTTGATATGTCGCGCTTAAATGCACGGGCTGCCTGTTGGTAGGCGTTATCCTTATTCCTATGCTTGTAGGGGCTATTATAGCGTATTTGGGGGTTTTCATAATATTATCACTCCTTTTTTAAAAAATTTAATTTCGCAATTGCCGTTAAGATATAATTTTCTAAAAATAATCCTTTGTCCTTATTTTTTTCACAAAAGGGACAACATTATCTTTTTCTCATTATTAGCCCAAAAAAGCAATTGCATTTTTTATTAAAAATCATTGCATTTTTAATAAAAACTTAAAGAACAATCTTTTCAAATAATATTATTATATTTATATCTTCTTTTACATTTTTTAACAAGATTTTATTGCGTATCACATTAACAACTTGTCCATTAACAATCGCTTGGCTTATTTTATAACCCGCATCACATATGATAAATATTTCATAATCTAACCAATAATTACCTCGCCTTGTCCAAATACTGTCCCATAATCGCCTGTATCAACAGTTATTTTAACTTGCAAAAATTACGCCTACGAATAAGCATATGCAACGGCCGTTCTTTCCCCTGCAGAGCTTCCTGCGACAAACATATAGTCTTATCAATGATGATTATGTCTGGTCGGATGGCACGAATACTCCTAAAGTTATCAATTGGACGA
>JAAZDJ010000114.1 GCA_012512255.1 Clostridiales bacterium
AGGTTGCGTGATAGGCACAACTATGCGCATATCCGATAAAGTGTGACCTAATTTAGTAGGCGTTGACGTGGGCTGCGGCGTAACTTTGGCTAAAACTAATATAGCCTTTGAGAACCAACTTGAAAAACTGGATCAAGTTATAAGAAAAAATATCCCTTATGGGCATGATATCCATAACGCCCCAAAAGAGTGGGGGTTCAAAAGACTTAGATGCTGGAACAAATTAAGCGATAGAGTCCAATCTATCGCTATGCGCTCTTTGGGTACGCTTGGGGGTGGCAACCACTTTATAGAAGCGTATGAAGACGGATATATAGCCGTTCATAGCGGAAGCCGCAATATCGGTTATGAAACAGCCCATTATTACCAAAAATTAGCCCAAAAAACCATAAACAAGCAAATTGCCCGAGAAATGTTGGAAGCTATCCCGCTTAAAGAAAGGGAGTTATTTATAAAGGACAATAAAGCTAATATTGATAAAGAGCTGGCTTATTTAACAGGGCAAGATATGCAAGACTATTTGCGCGATATGGCGGTATTGCAAGATTTCGCGCTTCAAAACAGGCTTCAAATGCTGCGGGTTATTGTCGCTGAAATGGGCGGGGAAATTATGGATATGATAAACTCCACGCATAATTACATAGACACCAAGCGGATGATTTTGCGCAAAGGCGCTATTTCGGCCGAAAAGGGAGAGTTGCTTTTGATACCGCTTAATATGCGCGACGGAATGCTGATTTGCGAGGGCAAGGGCAACCGCGATTGGAATTGGTCGGCGCCGCACGGGGCGGGCAGGCTATATAGCCGCGCGAAAGCGAAGCAGATATTTTTGCTTGAAGACTACCAAAAAGCAATGAAAGGCATTTTTAGCACCTGCGTAAACAAAAGCACTCTTGACGAAGCGCCTTTTGTTTACAAAGACTATCAAGAAATCGTTGAATGCATAGAACCGACCGTCAAAATAATCAAAAAAATCGCCCCTATCTATAACTTTAAGGCCAATTAAATCAAATTTTTAGCGCATTATAGAGTATATGGAACATATAAAAAAATCAGCTTATATAATAAGCTGATTTTAAATTTTATTTTTTATGTATATTTTCTATCTTTGATAGACATTTTGCTTGGCGTTGGCGGCGAAACTTTCCATCTGGTTTGTGAAATTATTGGAAGCGAACAAGAATATCGCTAATGCCAAAGTCAAAGCCAACTCAATCAAAACCGTGCTGTTATAAACAAAAGAATGTAGCCAAACATTCATTCCCTCAGGCGCCCAAACGCCAAAGAATATCGCGCCCGACAAAAAGTGGCACAAAAATCTTAAGATTCCATAAAGGCCTGTTCCTATAAAAAACCCGCCTTTGCCCAAGCGCCTAAAAAATCCCGCCACAAAGAAAGACGAGAACGCGAGCGGATAATCAAGCAAAACCTGCAAAGGATGAAAAATTTGCGGGCTTTGCATTATCTGCAAAATACTGTAAATAATCCCTACGATAAGCCCCTTTTTCCAGCCAAAATAATAAGCGAAAATCAACAGCGGCAACATACTCGCGGGCGTAATGCTTCCGCCTTGAGGCATAGAAAAGATTTTGATAAACGAAAGCGCGTAAGAGACAGCCAAAGACACCGCGGCAAAAGCCGTTTCTTTGGTGGAAAAAGCGGTCTTAGCCCCGAAGATTATCGCCAAAGCTAAGATTATCAAGCCGACAGCGATAGGAAGGGTAAATTTGGACACAAAATCAGCGTCCACATCCCAAATTAGTTTCATAAAAAAATCCTCCTTTTTTTCTTACCGCATCATTGGAGGTTTTTTGCCCATAAAATAAAATTTTCCAAAAACGAGATTACTGTTTTTGGAACATTTTTTTTCGCTTTCCCTTCGTAAGTGCTAACTTAATCAGGTTCCAAGGGTGTAATCTCAGCCGCGAAAAAGCGGCACCCCCAAGCGGTATTTAATTTTTTTATTTAATTGTAAAATTCATTATATTTATTAAATCAACAAATGTCAAATCATTAACTATTAGTCAATAAACTTTCCAAAATAAATTTATATGAATATATTTTTTTTATGGTATTTATATGCTATAATCAATCAAAACACATAACAAAGGATATTTTTATGTATAGTTTTTTCGCTTTTTTAAACAGGATGAAATATATCCAGCGCTGGAGTTTAATGAGAAGCACCGATGTTGAAAACATCTCCCAGCATAGTCAGCAAGTGGCGATGATAGGGCATTGCCTTGCCGTCATTAACAATGTCATTTTTGACGGCGACGCCGACCCCGACAGGGTATGCGCGCTGGCTATTTTTCACGAGGCGACCGAGGTCATAACGGGCGATTTGCCCACGCCCATAAAATATTTTAATGTGTCGCTCAACTCGGCTTACAAAGAACTGGAAGAAGTGGCGGCGCAAAAACTCCTTAGATGTTTGCCCGAGGAGCTGAGGGATTATTACCAAGACCTGCTAAAGCCCGACACATCGTCTTACGAATACAAGCTGCTAAAAGCCGCGGACAAAATAGCCGCGCTGATAAAATGCATAGACGAGGAAAAGTCAGGCAACACCGAGTTTCTAAAAGCCAAAACAAGCATCCAAAAACAAATAGCGAGATTTAATATCCCCGAAGTTAAGTATTTTTTGGATAACTTCTTAGACGCTTTTTATCTTTCCTTAGACGAACTTTCGGAGGAGTAAAGCGCTAAAAAAGCGCGTTCATTAATGTGTTTTTTAGGCGAAGCAACTTTTATAACATCCTTAAATAAAGTAACATTCTTATGGCTGTATTGACGAAAAGACTATTATATATTAATATACTTTAATAAGACAAATTTTTATATAATGTTAAATACTGAGGGAAGATATTAAATGTCTAAGGGAGGTTATAAAATGTTTAGAAAAAGCGATGAGAGTTTAATTTTTTTCTATAATTTATTAGTAGTGTTATCAATTATAATGTTGCTGGGTTGCATTGTCGGCGCTATATTTTGTTGGACTACATCGTCAATAGAAATTAATGACGGATATACTACTGAAACAGTTGTTAGCGGGTTAAGAGTTGGTCTTGGGTTTGTTTTTCTTTTTATTGGACCATTGGCTGTTTGGGTAAATTATAAAATAGTCATGATAATAATCTGCGCTTTATATGACATAAAATTAATCAGAAACAAGCTATATAATGTAAATTCAAAAGAGTTATACGAAAGTTTATTTTCTGATAAAGAATTTTCTGAAGAAAAAATACAAGACCTTTCTATTGAAGAAAACATAAATAAACCACTTTCGGACTAGCCTGAAAGGGAGTTATATTTTTTTAAAGCCGTCAGAGTTTAAGTACAATACGGCATTTATCAAAACGCTATAACAATATTATCCAAAACTCATAACGCCAAGGCGGGCGACAAGTCCACATCGCCGCCGTTTAGTTCTTTTACAAACAGCGCCCTTATATAGCCTTTGGAAAAATCGGTAGAATGCACATAAAATTCCCTGCCGTAATAATATTTTGCCAATCTAAAATATTTGGAATTGGTGTGCAGCGCTATGGCTTTGTAGCCTTTTTGGGCGCATTCCTCTATTACTTTATTAATCAGCCCGCTGCCCACGCCGTGGTTATTGACCTGAGGGTCAACCCCGAACCTATAAATATAAGCCAGCTTATCGGACAAAGATTTAAACCTTATAGAGCCCGCGGGCTTGCCGTCAAGAAAGGCCGCGTAGACATTATGGTTGATAATGTCATATTTGACATCGTCCGCCGTTTCCAATAGGGCGGGAGAAACAAACTCGGCGTCCTCGCCCAGAGCTTTTTGATAAATCTCAAAAGCTTTTTTGGTTAACTCATATATCCATTCGGCATCGTTAATTTCAGCTTTTTTTATTGTAAGCATTCTTTTAATCCCTCATCAAAAGCGCCATAACGGCTTTTTGAACATGCATTCTGTTTTCGGCCTGTTCAAAAACCACTGACGCCGGCGAGTCAATGACGTCGGCTGTAACCTCTTCGCCTCTATGGGCGGGCAGGCAATGCATAAAAATAGCGTCCTTTTTGGCCTTTTGCATAATGTTTTGGTTTATTTGGTAGGGCGTAAGCGCTTTGAGTTTTTTGTCGTCGTCTTGCTGCCCCATGCTGAAAAACACATCGGTATAAACGACATCGGCGCCGGTCACGGCTTCTTCCAGGTCGTCGGTAATGGTAACCTTGCCCCATTCTTGGGCGTGCTTTACCACTTCAGGCTTTGGCTCGTAACCTTTGGGCGAGGCGCAAACAATCTCAACGCCCGTTTTGGCGCAAGCCAAAATCAAGCTGTTGGCGACATTGTTGCCGTCGCCCGAATAGGCAAGCTTAAGTCCTTTTAGACGCCCATTCACTTCATAAACAGTCATAATATCCGCAAGGGCTTGGCAAGGATGAAAATCGTCCGTAAGCCCGTTAATTACGGAAAAATCGCCATATTTCGCCAATTCCACGACATCGGATTGCAAAAAGGTCCGTATCATTACCCCGTCAATTCCATAGCGCGAAAGGGTTTTGGCGGTGTCGTGTATGGTCTCGCCTCGTCCCAACTGTATATCCGAAGCGGACAAAAACAAAGCGTGCCCCCCAAGCTGCCGTATTCCTTGTTCAAAGCTTACTCTTGTTCGGGTGCTGGATTTTGAAAAAATCATAGCCAGCGTTTTATTCTTTAAAAGCGGCTTGTTAACGCCTTTTTTATAAAGATGTTTAAGCTTTATTCCAAACGAAACTATCTCAAAAATATCCTCGGGCGCGTAGTCCATCAAAGTCAGCAAATGCTTGTGGTTGATTCTTTCTTTTGCGCGGTATTGGCTGATATCCATCATTTCACCTCTTTTAAGATTGCTTCAAGGCATTCTATCATGCCGTCAATATGGTTTTTTTGGATAATAAAGGGAGGGCAAAATCTTACCGAATTGGCGCCGCAGCCAATAATAATATAGCAGTTGGCCAGCATCTTGTCTATTATATCTTTGGCGCTTACGATATCGCTGTTTAACTCAAGCCCCAATAATAAGCCTTTGCCTCTTATCTCTTTAACGGCGGGATATTTTTTTAGGCTTTGCAGCTTTTCCCAAAAATACTCGCCTATTTCTTTTACATAATCTATTAACCCGTTTTTCAAACGCTTTATAACGACAAGCGCCGCCGCGCAAGCCAAAGGATTGCCCCCGAATGTGCTGCCATGGTCGCCCGCCGTAAAGGCTTGAGCGCATTCGCCGCGCGTCAAAATAGCGCCTATGGGCACGCCCGCGCCCAAACCCTTTGCCAAAGTAACAATATCGGGCGTTATGCCGTAATGCTCATACCCAAACATTTTGCCCGCGCGTCCCATGCCCGTTTGGACTTCGTCAATAATCAGCAAAATGCCGTTTTGCTTGCAAAGCGCTTCAACCTCGCGGATATACTCGTAATCGGCGGGTATTACTCCGCCTTCGCCCTGAATAACCTCAAGCATTACCGCGCCGACATCGTCGTTTATAGCGTCCTTAAAGGCCTTAATATCGTTAAAGGGCGTATGGATAAACTTTTCGGGCAAGGGTTTATATGCTTGGGAATATTTGGGTTGCCCTGTGGCCGCCGCTGTGGCAAGCGTCCTGCCGTGAAAAGAATTTTTGGCGGTAATAATGACGGGCTTAATTTGCCCTTTGTTATAATAATATTTTCTGGCAAGCTTGATAGCGCCCTCGTTGGCCTCCGCCCCGCTGTTGCAAAAGAAAACCTTGTCAAAAATTGTGTCTTTAAGCAACTCTTGCGCGCACTCCGTTTGAACAGGCGAATAGTATAAATTGCTCAAATGGATTGCTTTTTTTGCCTGTTCGGATATGGCGTTTGCCAACTCCTCGTCGTTATGTCCCAGGCAATTTACCGCGATGCCCGCGCCAAAATCAATATATTCTTTGCCCTCAATATCATAAAGTTTGCAACCCTGCCCGTGTGTAAAACAAACATCAAAACGGTTAAACACGGGCATGTAATATTTTTTATCCAATTGTTTGATTTGTTCAAAAGTTTTCATTTTGTCACCATCGTTCCTATGCCTTTATCGGTGAATATTTCTAACAAAATAGGGTGGGGCGTCGTCCCGTTTATAATGTGGACTTTGGACACGCCTTGCTCAATCGCCCTGATACAGCTCATTACTTTGGGAATCATCCCGCCGTTGATTTTGCCGTTTTTTATCATTTCTTTTATTTGGCTTGCGCAGATAACGCTTATTAAAGTGGACGGGTCGTCGGCGTCCTCTCTTATGCCGTCTATATCGGTCAAAAAGATTAGCTTCTCGGCGTTAATCCTCGCGGCTATTTCGGCGGCGACCGTGTCCGCGTTGATATTATAGGCCTGGCCTTGTTCGTCCGCGCCGATACCGGCGATTACCGGAATAAACTCGTCGCTGCACAGCTTTTGCAATAATGAAGTATTAATATTGATTATCTCGCCCACTTGCCCAAGATCCACGCCGTCGGGCGAGACGTATTTTTTTACCTCAATCAATTGCGCGTCCTTGCCGCTAAGCCCTATCGCTTTGACGCCCAAAAGGTTAATGCGGCTTGTGATGTCTTTGTTAATCTTGCCGCTCATTACCATTTGGACCACTTCCATTGTTTGTTGGTCGGTAACGCGCAGACCGTTATGGAATTTGGATTCTATATTAAGCTTTTTCAAATACGCGTTAATCTCAGGCCCGCCCCCATGCACTAAAATTGGGTTGACGCCCACAATCTTAAGCATGGCGATATCTTCCATAATCGTATTGATAATGCTTTCTTTCAGCATAGCGTTTCCGCCGTATTTGATTACCACGGTTTTGCCGGACAACGCTTTTATATAGGGAAGCGCCTCGCACAAAATATTGGCTCTTTCAATCAATTGGGCCATTATCTCATCGTTTTGGTATAATGTATCGTTATTCATAAAACCTACTCCTTATCCAATCAAGCCCGTAGTTTCGGGCAAACCAAACATAATATTCATATTTTGGACAGCCTGGCCCGAAGCGCCTTTTATAAGGTTATCCAATACGCTTATGATAATCAGCGTATTGTTTTTGCTGTCAATCCTAAAACCGATAAAGATGTTATTGGTGTTTGCAGCCCATTTGATTTGGGGCAACTCTTGCGTGACTTTAACATACGGCTCGGATTGATAATATTGTGAATAAACCGCGTATATGTCGTCCATTGTTACCGTCTTATTCAAAGGCGCGTAAATCGTGCTTAATATTCCCCTTGTTATCGGCAATAGATGGGGCGTAAAGCTGATTGTCACATCGCTTTTGGTATTAAGGCTCAAAACCTCTTCTATTTCCGAAGCGTGCCTGTGCGTTGTCACGGCGTAAGCCTTTAGGCTTTCATTTACTTCGGAAAAAATCAAATCCACGTCGGCCTTTTTGCCCGCCCCGCTTGTTCCGCTCTTGGAATCTATAATCAAACTCGTGCTTTTAATTATGTTTTCTTTTAACAAAGGATACAAAGGCAATATCGCGGATGTGGGGTAACATCCTGGATTGCCTACAAGATTGGAGTTTTTTATTTGCTCGCGGTATAATTCGGGCAATCCGTAAACGGACGATTTTAACAAATTAGGCTCGGGATGTTTTACTTTATAGGTATTTTCATACAATCCAATGTCTTTGTAACGGAAATCCGCCGACAAATCAATCACCTTTACGCCGCTTTTATAAAGCTCGGCGCAAATTTGCGCGCTTGAGGCGTGCGGCAGGCAAGAAAAAACCGCGTCCATTTTGCTCAATTTGTCTATATCCGCGTCTTCAAAAACACGGTCTTTCAAAGCCGCAAGGGATGGATATACATCGGCGATCTTTTTGTCTTTTTGGCTTCGGCTGGTCAGGATTTTTAGGCAAGCGTTTGGATGTCGGCTTAAAATTTTCATCAATTCAAAACCCGTATAGCCGTTAGCCCCTATAATTCCAATTTTTATCATATCTATTCTCCTGAATAGCTAGATTATAATATATTATGAATAATTATGCAAGTAATTGCATATATATTTTTTATTTTTATTTTTGGGCGAAAATGTTTTTTGTGCAAAATATATAAACAAGAAAGATATAATTTGTATAGTATTTGTTTCAAATTTGACCAAAAATCAGGTATCATGTTAACATAACCTAATAATTTTTTGGAGGAGATTATGGCAAGCGTATCATTAAGGCATCTCTACAAGGTATATCCGGGCGGAGTAAAAGCCGTCAGCGATTTTAACCTTGAAATAGAGGATAAAGAGTTTATTGTTTTGGTCGGACCTTCGGGTTGCGGAAAATCCACGACTTTGAGAATGATTGCCGGCTTGGAAGAAATAACCGAGGGCGAGCTTTATATTGACGGCCGCTTGGTTAACGATGTGGAACCTAAAGACCGCGATATCGCGATGGTTTTCCAAAACTACGCGCTTTATCCTCATATGACAGTTTATGACAATATGGCTTTCGGTCTTAGGCTTAGGAAAATGCCTTCTGCCGAAATTGACGCAAGAGTAAAAGAAGCCGCCAGAATTTTGGGGATAACCGAACTTCTTTCCCGTAAGCCCAAGGCGTTGTCGGGCGGTCAAAGGCAAAGGGTCGCGCTTGGACGCGCTATTGTTCGCGAGCCCAAAGTCTTCTTATTAGACGAGCCGCTATCCAACTTGGACGCAAAGCTTCGCGTCCAGATGAGAACGGAAATAACCAAACTCCACAACAGGTTGGCTACGACATTTATTTATGTTACCCACGACCAGACCGAAGCTATGACAATGGGAACCCGCATTGTCGTTATGAAAGACGGTCTTGTTCAACAGGTTGACACGCCTCAAAACTTGTTTGACAGACCTTGCAATTTGTTTGTGGCTACCTTTATCGGCACGCCTCAAATGAACTTGTTTAACGCCAAACTGGAAAGAAGCGGCAAAAACTTAGTTATCAAATTCGGCAAAAACACGATTGAATTGCCCGAATCCAAATCAAAATTCCTTACTGACGAGTCCTTTATCGGCAAGGATGTAATTTTGGGAGTAAGGCCCGAAGACATCCATAACGAAGAAATCTTTATAGCGTCTTCGCCCAAAACGGTTATAACGGCCGAAGTTGATGTTGTGGAAAAGCTGGGCAACGAAACAATTATGTATACCAAAGTTGACGGCAAAGACGATTACACGGTGGCGAGAGTTGACGCAAGGACGCAAGCCGAAGCGGGCGACGTGGTCAAGTTTGCTATTGACGCCAACCATGTCCATTTGTTTGACCCCGAAACTGAGCTCGCTATTTTGGGCGTTCCTCATATTAATTACATTCCCGCAAACTTAAGCGCCAAAGACGACGCTTTGATAGTCAAATTCGGCAAAAACGAGATCAACTTAGGCGAAGGCTCAATCAAGATTTTGACAGAACCCTCGCTTTTGGGCGGCGAGATTTTGATTGGCATTAAGCCCGAAAGCGCGTATATAGCCGCTGAAAAAACCGACGACTATGTAATGGAATGCGAAGTTGACTTTGTGGAAGACGCCGATGTTTATAAAAATGTTTTCTTAAAAGTTGACGGAAAGCGCGGCTTGTTTGCCATAAAAGCGCCCAGCGATGTAATAACCAGCGGAAAGGACAAAGTCAAGCTCGCTATTAAGGCAAATGAAATTATATTGTTTGACCCCGCCACGGGAGCAAGAGTATCAAGCGCGTTGGGCGTTCCCCAATACAATGTTTTGGAAGGCGAACTCAATGTCGCTGCCAAAGCGCATGCGCCGTATACCTTGTCCGTGGAAGGCAAAAAGGTTACCTATCCCGAATATGTCAAGATAGACCAAAGCGCGACAAGCGGCAAAGTTATAGTTAAGGTTGACCCCAAGAAAGTCGTTTATACCAAAGCCCAAGTCGCCGCGGCCAAAAATGTATTTAAGGTCATTGTGCGCGCTGTTGACAATACGGGCACGGAAGCTATTGTCCTGCTGCAGTTAGAGGGAAGCCAAAAACCTTTCTTTGCCAGAGTGTCGCCTGATTTTAACGCCCTAGAAGGGGCTAAGATTAAAATAGGCGTAAAATCCGAAGACTTTGAGTTGTTTGACGAAAACGGCAAAAGCCTATTGATTAAATAATAATTTTATTTAAAGATACCAAAGACCGCATTTAAAAATAAAAAGCGGTCTTTTTTTGTTTTTAATTATATGGTATAATAAAGACAACTGAGGTTCTAAAATATGGGAATTTTTCAAGAATATGATGATTTAGAAACCGCCGGCGTTAATTGCCCAAAATGCGGCTCTTTTAATGTTACTAGTGCGTCTTTTGGCGACGATATGTATTTGTGTTCGGACTGCGGCTATTTGTTTGGGTCTAATATCCAAAAAGAAGATCAAGAATATTAGTCATAAATATTTAAAAAAACCGTTTTTTATAAACGGTTTTTTAGTTTTCTATATGAACTTGTTCAATATTTTGTTCTATTATATCCTGATTTATGGCTTTTTTGGGCGCGCGCTTATTTTGCTTTAAAGTTATTAATTTGTATAACCCCAACATTATCAAAAAAGGCAATAAAGTTTGGCCCAAAATAACTATTACGGGATATAAATGTTCGGTAAATATATCAACAATAATGTAAGTGGGCGCGCCTACCAAAGGCGTGTTAATAAACATATAATTTGCGTCCAAAAAACTGTTTGCTATTATCGCCGCGCCCGTCAGCGTTGCAAACAAGATAGTGGAATATAATATATCTTTTAATCGCGGCTTATAGTAATTATCAAACAATATCATAATTCCGCCATAAATCATAACGGCGTGATATATTAAAGTGTGGGCGCCTAGATAGGTATATACGGGATAATACTTTAAGGCCGGGGAATAAAAAACGCCAAAAAATCCCGCTATCGTGCCGGCCATCAAACATGAATTCCCGATAAGCCTAAGCGCATGGTTTTTGCAAAAAGCCGCCAGAAGCGAAGAATACAAAAACATGCTGCAAAAATATATAGGCAAAATCGTTTTCCAAGTAAAATTACCAACATAATAGGTAACTATGATTTTGATTATCTCGGCAATCCAAGCGCTTACGCATAGTATCTTTAGCTGCAAGTTGATGCTTTTTGGGAAAAAGCGGTAGGTCAAAAAAAGCGCCAAAGGCACCAACAAAAATATCGCTATCAATGATACTATATGCTGGAAAGAAAAATATCCGATTTTATTAAAATCAATTTGTAAATTGCCCAAAAACAATATACCCCTCCCATAAGGTAATTTTAATTGCAAAGCATCATAATGTCAATAAGAATTTAATATAGGCGATTTATTTGTATATTTTTGCATATTTTTAAAAAGCATATATGCTATAATTATGATATATTTTAATAATACAATTTTTTAAAAAAGGGATACTTAAGGTTTTATGGCAGAGTTGAAAAATACCGCACAAAACTTAAAAAAAACTTTAAGGTTTGAAGCTTCAACCGCAGTCGTATTAGGTTCGGGTCTTAACGACATAGCCGATAAATATTTTGAAAAAGACCAGGAAATCGGCTATCATGAAATACGCGATTTTCCCGTTCCCACCGTAAGCGACCATAAAGGAAAACTTATTACGGGATATTTTGACGGCGAGCCTTGCATTATCTTACAGGGCAGGGTTCATTATTATGAAGGCAACTCATCCCAAAAATGCGTCATGCCTATAAGGCTGCTGTATTATTTGGGCGTAAAAAATGTTATCCTTACCAACGCCTCGGGCGGAATAACGCTTCCCCCGGGACAAATTATGCTGATAAATGACCATATATTATTTAACGCGCCTTCCCCGCTTATTGGCAAAAACGATTACGAATTAGGCCCGCGTTTCCCCGATATGACATATATATACGACCCCATATTAAGAACCAAGGCAAAACAGGCGGCCAAAAAAAATAATATCAAGCTAAAAGAAGGCGTTTATTTGCAATGCTCCGGTCCCCAATTTGAAACGCCTTCCGAAATCAAAATGTACAAAAAAATGGGCGCGGATGTAGTGGGGATGAGCACAGCCATAGAAGCCATAGCGGCAAGGCATTGCGGTATGAAAGTGTTGGGATTGTCTTTTGTGGCTAATCACGCGGCGGGCATCTCAAAACAGATTATAACAGCCGAAGACGTCAACCAAACGGTAGGGCGGATGTCCAAGACGGCGGGCGTTTTGTTAAAAGAAATAGTAAAATCAATTTAAAGATTATGAACATCAGATTATATAACGCTTATATCTTAAATCAAGATTTTGACATAATTTTTGGCGAAGTCCATATCAGCAATGGCAAGATCGCGCATATAGGCGACAACTCCAAAACCAGCCTTGCTTGGGACAGGAATATTGATATGAACAACGGCTTGGTTTTGCATGGGTTTTCCAATTGCCATACCCATTCGCCTATGACCTTGCTCAGAAGTTACTCAGACGACCTTGCCTTAGACGAATGGCTTAACAAGGCAATATTTCCCATAGAAGCCCATATGACCGCGGAAGATTGTTACTATGGGACTTTGCTCGCTATTTTGGAATATTTATCAAGCGGCATAATAGCCATAGGCGACATGTATTTCCATCAAGACAGCATTATACGAGCTTGCATGGACTCGGGCTTTAAAATAGTGGGCATAGGCTCTGCTACCGATATAAACGGCGATACCGATCGGCAGCTTGAGGCTTTGGAACAAAACTACCAAAAATATAACTCATATTCGCCTTTATGCGCCTATAAACTAGGCTTTCACGCCCAATACACGGCAAGCGACAATCTTATAAAAGGCATCGCCCAGTTAGCGCGAAAGTATCAAGATCAAGTATGCGCGCATTTGTCAGAGACGCGGGCGGAGGTCCAAAGCTGTTTTGCTCGGCATGGCATGACCCCGCCGCAATATCTTGTAAATAGCGGCGTCTTTGACTTTGGCGGCAGCGCTTATCATTGCGTGCATCTTGAGGATAAAGACATTGAGTTGCTAAAACAAAAAAATGTGACCGTCATAACCAATCCTTCCAGCAATCTAAAGCTGGCAAGCGGCATCGCCGATATAGAAAACTACGCCAAAAAAGGCCTAAAAATTGCCATAGGCACGGACGGGGCGGCAAGCAATAATTCTTTGGATATGCTGAAAGAAATTTACTTGACGGCTGTGCTGTCCAAGGTCAAAAATTATAACCCCGCGGCTTTGACGGCTAAAGATATTTTAAAAATGGCGATAACAAACGGCGCGCAAGCTTTGGGCATCTCGTCGGGCGCATTAAAAGAAGGCAATGACGCCGACATAACGGCTATAAGTTTTGACTTGCCCAATATGCAGCCTGTTAATAACATTATTAATAATGTCGTGTATTCGTCCGCTTCTAAAAACATAATCCTGACAATGGTAAAGGGCAAAATATTATATGAAAAAGGCGAATTTAATATAGGAATAAGCGCGGACGAAATATACAAATACTGCAACAAAGCCATAAAAAGATTAATTCAGCATGCCAATAATTAATAAGATATGCCAATAAAAAAAGGCGGACTATAATATTTAGTCCGACTTTTTTTCGCCCCTTCGGTCGTCGCGTTGTATTTGGGCGAAAATTTTTATTCTTCTTTTAATGCCAAGACTTTTTTGCTTACAGGGTCTATCAAAGCCGAAACTATTTTTGTGCCGTCGGCGAACGCCACATACCAAAAATGGTCGCTTGTCTTGCCCAAGGGGTCGCATAATAATTTTACATAAACCTCGGCTTTTAGAGTCTTTTTGTCATACATGGATTCCGTGGCTTTTTTGAGCGCTTCCACGCCTATGAGCAGCGCGTCTTCCCAACCGATCATTTCACTGGTCAAAATTGATTCCAATACGACATTTTCTTCAAAGTTCCAATCGTCCTTTGTGGCGGTAACGGACAGCTGGACGCTTTTGACATCAATTTTTTCGCCGATCTCAGCCGCGTAGCTATTTCCAAACGGGTGCATGGAAAATGACCCGCTGTAGTCTTTTTTGCCCGTTTTCAGAAGATAATTATATGTAATTTCAGCCGAAATATTATCGGGGTTTTCGGGTATCATAGTGATTACGGTATATTCGGTCATGCCTTTTGCCGTTCCGTCCAACACATACGGGTCTTCCCGTTCGCCGGTTATAATATTGACCGATATGTTGTCATTGGAAAACTCGTATATATTGACTCTGACTTCAGAGAGATTGTCTTTTATTTGGGACGGAATTTTGCTCCCGCATCCCATATTAATTGAGCAGAAGGCTAATAATATCATAAAGACTGTTATTGCTTTTTTCATTCTAACAACCTCAATATTGGACTCTTTATATTTATATGAAGCAGCGCCATATATTAGAATACGATATTTTTCGTCAAAATTTTTTGCTTTACATAATTAAATGGGTGTGTTAGAATGATAAAAATTTATATTTATAGTATAAAATATGATAGCTAATGTCCGCCGCAATAGGATAACAACCAATAGATTGATTTTGCGTCCGTTTGAAAAAGGCGACATTCGCGCTGTCCACGAATATGCCAGCGATGAAGAGGTCTGCAGGTTTGTGCCCTGGGGACCTAATTCATTTAAAGACACTGAGCAATTTATCAAAAGGGCTATCAGCGCCCGAAAGGTCGCCGATAATGATTATTTGGGCGATTACGCCGTTATCCTAAAAGAAACAGGACAATTGATAGGCGGTTGCGGTTTATTTCTTACCAGCAAACAAGACAGGGAATACATGATAGGTTATTGTCTTAGGAAAGACAAATGGGGAATGGGTTTTGCCCAAGAGTTAGCCAAAGCGCTGTGTTATGTCGCTTTTAAGATATTGGACGCGCACCGCGTCATAGCCACTTGCGACGCCCAAAACGCCCGTTCTTTCAATGTCATGGAAAAGATTGGCATGAAAAGAGAGGGCGTTTTTCAAAAAAGGCGCTTAATCAAAGACGAATGGCGCGACGAATATTATTACGCTATATTAAAAGAAGATTGGCAAAAAATACAATTACAATAGAAGTTTAATTTTTTAAGGAGTTTTTATATGAGCAAAATAATCAAAGAAGGATTGACATTTGACGATGTGCTGTTGATTCCGGCCGCTTCTTCGGTCTTGCCCAAAGATGTTGACACGTCCGTCCAGCTCGCCCCAAAAATCAGGCTTAATATACCTTTTTTGAGCGCGGCGATGGATACGGTCACAGAATACAAATTGGCAATCGCCATAGCGAGAGAAGGCGGCGTAGGCATTATCCATAAAAACCTTGATACTGATGTCCAAGCCGAACATGTTGACAAGGTCAAAAGAAGCGAACACGGAGTAATAACCGACCCGTTTTATTTGCACCCCGACGATTTGCTGAGCGATGCGCTTGCTTTGATGGCAAAATATAAAATCAGCGGCGTTCCCATAACCGAAAACGGCAAACTTGTCGGGATTTTGACCAATAGGGATTTGAGGTTTGAGACTAATTTTGACCAGCCGATAAAAAATGTGATGACCAAGGACAACCTTATCACGGCGCCAGTGGGCACTACGCTTATGGAAGCACAAAAGATTTTGGGCCGCCACCGCATAGAAAAATTGCCCATAGTGGATGAAAACTTTAACCTAAAAGGTCTTATCACAATCAAAGACATAGAAAAAAATATCCAATATCCCAACGCGGCAAAAGACGCCAAGGGAAGATTGCTTGTGGGCGCGGCGGTAGGCGTAAGCAGCGACACTATAGACCGCGCAAAAGCTTTAGTGGAAGCCAAAGTGGATATTTTGGCGATTGACACGGCGCACGGGCATTCGGCAAGCGTTTTGAAACAAGTAGAGCAACTAAAGAACATGTTCCCCGATATAACATTGATAGCCGGCAATGTCGCCACAGCCGAAGGGACAAAAGATTTAATAGAGCGCGGCGCCGATATTGTCAAAGTGGGCATTGGGCCCGGCTCTATATGCACCACAAGGGTGGTCACAGGCGTGGGCGTGCCCCAGCTAACCGCCATAATGGATTGCGCCGAGGAAGCCGACACATACGGCGTAAGAATTATAGCTGACGGCGGTATTAAGTATTCGGGCGATATTACCAAGGCTTTGGCGGCGGGCGCAAGCTCAATAATGATAGGCAGTCTTTTCGCGGGCACTCAAGAAAGCCCGGGCGAGACCGAAATTTATCAAGGCAGGAGCTTCAAAACATACAGAGGCATGGGCTCTTTGGGCGCTATGGCAAAAGGCTCCAAAGACAGATATTTCCAAGAAGACGCGAACAAGCTAGTTCCCGAAGGAGTGGAGGGCAGAGTTCCGTATAGGGGCACATTGTCCGAAATCGTGTTTCAATTAGTAGGCGGGCTTCGCTCAGGAATGGGTTATTGCGGCACAAAGTCTATTGACGAATTAAGGACCAAGGCGAAATTCATTAAGATAACAAACGCCGCGTTGGTGGAAAATCATCCTCACGACATCGCGATAACCAAAGAAGCGCCCAATTACAGCGTTAAGTTTAACGCGTAAATAATTTTTTGAAAAAATTAACGACCTAAAACTCCTATTTTTTTAATTGGTGTTTTTTTTTGGGAACAATATTGTGTATGCTATTAAAATTTGTTATAATTACACTATATAAAATACATTAGGAGAAAAATCATGAGCGACACACCAAACAAAAAGGGAATTGATGAAAAGGGCACACAAAAGTTTGACACTTTTAGGGAGGCTGTGGAACAAAACATAATC
>JAAZDJ010000115.1 GCA_012512255.1 Clostridiales bacterium
CCATAGACGACGGCGAATTTGTGGGCATTATAGGGCATACGGGCAGCGGCAAGTCCACTTTGGTTTTGCATCTTAACGGGCTTATCAAACTCACATCGGGCAAAATTTTGGTCAATGACATAGATTTAAGCAAAAAATACGACTACAAAAAATTAAGATCCACGGTCGGCATAGTATTCCAATACCCCGAATACCAGCTTTTTGACGAAACGGTGGAGAAAGACATAGCCTTTGGGCCAAAAAATTTGGGCCTTAGTAAAGAGGAAGTCGCCTACAGAGTCCGGACGGCTATGGAAATGGTCGGGCTTGATTACGAGAGCGTAAAAGACCGTTCGCCTTTTGAGCTGTCGGGCGGGCAAAAGCGCCGCGCCGCGCTTGCAGGCGTTATCGCGATGCGCCCCAAAATTTTGTTTTTGGACGAGCCTACGGCGGGCTTGGACCCCAAGGGCAAAGAAAATATTTTGCAGCTTGTCCATTCCATAAAAAAAGCGTCCCAAGCTACTGTGATTATGATAAGTCATAATATGGACGAAATAAACGAGCATTGCACGCGCGTCGCCGTGCTTAATCAAGGCGAGCTTGTCTATTATCTAAAACCTAGCGAGCTGGTGGAGCGCAGCGAAGAATTGGAAAAAATAGGCTTAGATCTTCCGACTTCGGCCAAAATAGCAAGACGATTAAGAAAAAGAGGCCTAAATCTAAAGCCTGGCATACACAAACAAGACGAGCTTATCGCCGAGGTTTTGAAGCTGTATAAAGGAGAACGGGCTTGAGAGATATTGCTTTGGGTCAGTATTATCCCGCGAACTCAATCATTCACCGGATGGATCCCCGAACCAAAATATTAATAGCCCTTGCGTATATGGTTTCTATATTTTTTATCAATACATATACGGTCTATCTATTTGCCTTTTTGGTTTTGTTTGCCGTAACGCTGTTGTCCAAAGTCCCTATAAAATTGATTTTAAAAAGCGTCAAGCCCATATTATTTTTGATAACATTCACGGCTATAATTAACCTGTTTTTAACGCCTTTGGAAAACAAACCTTTCTTAATAAATATTTATTTCAAGCGGTGGACGGTCAATAATATCATCTTTGAGTTTAAGTGGAAATTTTTGCGTTTTGGAATGACTTGGACGGGCGTTGACAACGCCTTAAAAATGGCGCTTAGGCTTACATTATTGGTAATGGGCCCGTCATTATTGACATTGACCACGACGCCCGTAACTTTGACGGACGGGGTGGAGTCATTGATGAAGCCCTTGAAAATAATAAGATTTCCTGTTCACGAGCTGGCGCTTATTATGAGCATAACCTTAAAGTTTATACCCAATATAATTGAGGAAACCGACAAGATAATGATGGCGCAGAGGGCAAGGTGCGCGGACTTTGACAGCGGCAACATTTTCAAAAAAGCCAAAGCGCTGTTGCCCGTTATAATCCCGCTGTTTGTGAGTTCGCTAAGGCGCGCCGAAGAGCTAGCTTACGCTATGGACTCGCGCTGTTATAGGGGCAGCAAGGGCAGAACCAAAATGAAAGAACTCAAATTCGGGCTAAAAGACTTTGCGGCGCTGGCGTTAGCGGCGGGATTTTGCTTTTTGATTTTTATGGCGAGATATAATTGGTTTTCCCTTAGCATAATTCAATCATTGGTCTAAAATAATATGAGAATATTATTAACCATAGAATACAGAGGAACAAATTATCATGGCTGGCAGCGCCAAAAAAACCTGCCAACAATAGCCCAAACTCTAGAGCAGGCTATTTTTAAAGTCACAGACAAACAAGTCAGCATTCACGGCGCGGGCAGAACGGACGCGGGCGCGCACGCCTATAATATGAAAGCGCATTTTGATATTGATTATCCTTTGCCGCCGGAAAAATTCGCCTATGTTCTTAACAATGTCTTGCCCCCAGATATAAAAATTCGGAAAAGCGAGTTAGTTGATGATAATTTTCACAGCAGGTTTTGGGCAAAGTCCAAGACATATATTTATAAAATTTATTTATCCGACAGCCCTAGCGGCGTGTATTACGACACCCATTACAGAGTAAGGCCGCCTTTGGATATTGACGCTATGAAGCAAGCCGCCAAGTTTTTGATAGGCGAGCATGACTTTAGCGCTTTTATGTCCCAGGGCAGCGCCCCTTCGTCAACAATAAGGACTATAACCGATTTGGCTATTTCTTTAAGGGAAATTGACGACGGATACGGTCAAGAGCTGGTTATCAAAATTACGGGCAGGTCGTTTTTGTATAATATGGCGAGGGTGATTGTCGCCCAATTAGTCAAAGTCGGCAAAAAAATCATACAGCCCCAAGATATAAAAACTATTTTGCTAACGAAGCAGAGAAAATACGCCAAGGAAATTGCGCCCGCCCACGGGCTATATTTGCTTGACATTGAATATTAAAAGAAAATATGCTCAATTAAGATTTTGAGCCCTATTAATATCAAGATTATCCCGCCCGCAATCAACGCCCTTTTTTCTAGCTTTTTGCCTATGCATGAGCCGAGCTTGGAGCTAATTAGGCACATCGCCAAAGTTATCGCCGCTATTATCAGCGCGGATATGTAAATATTGAGCTGTTCTTCAACATTAAGGCTCATCCCCGCCGCGAAGGCGTCTATGCTGGTGGCGACAGCGAGTATAATCAGGACTTTATTAGACGAATAATCCACGGGCGTTTGGTCGTCATGGAAGGCGTCAATTATCATCTTGCCGCCTATAAAGCTAAGAAGACCAAACGCGACCCAATGCGCGTAAAGATCAATATAATCTATCAAAAACGACCCCAGCGCATAACCCGCCAAAGTCATGCCGCCCTGAAAAACAGAAAAAAGCGCGGCGCATTTTAGGCTCAGCGCTTTTTTGTTTTGGCAACAACAAGCCCCGCTTGCCGCGGCAGCTGCGGCGGCGTCTAAAGACAGGCTTAACCCGATTAATATTACCGTGATATATCTCATTTTGATTAAAAAAGACTTTTGACATTGTGTCAAAAGTCTATATAACTACAAATGTCAAAATCTTTTATTTTGGTTAAAAAATATTATTTTGACGCTATAATAATATAAATATAATAATATAAAAATGTCTATCTAGTGTCAAGCTTTTGCGTCTTAGGTATATTTTATTAAGCGGCGCTGATTATTATGCGTAATGCCATAAACGCTAGCGACAGCGGGTTTATTTGCTTGACAATGGTCGGATTTTTTAATAAAATGTTTTAGCGTCTATTGGATGCGTGTTTTTTATTGTCTTTTTTTGCCCCGTTAAAAGAGAATAAAAAACAATATTGATTAATTGATTTTTTAAAATTTTATTAAACGCTCAAAAAGGATAATAACATGAAGACATTTATGGCAAAACCGCAGGATATAGAAAGAAAATGGTATGTAATTGACGCCGACGGCGTGGTTTTGGGACGGTTGGCTTCCCAGGTGGCGGCGATTTTGCGCGGCAAGCACAAGCCTATATACACGCCCCATGTAGACACGGGCGACCATGTTATAGTCATCAATTGCGACAAAGTGGTTTTGACGGGCGACAAGCTTGACCAAAAGGTCAAAAAGTCATATTCGGGCTATCCCGGAGGGCTAAAGACCGTTGTATATCGCAAATATCTGGCCGAAAAATCCGACGAGGCGGTCTATAAGGCAATCAAAGGAATGCTTCCCAAAAACAAATTGGGCAGAGCCATGATCAAAAAGCTCCGCACCTACAAGGGCGCAGAACATAACCATCAAGCTCAAAAGCCCGAGGTTTTGGATTTGTTTAAAAGATAAAGTTAAGAGGTTATAAATTATGGCGAAAATCGCAAGCAAGAAAAAAATACAATATTGGGGAACAGGCCGCAGGAAAAAGGCGGTTGCCCGCGTGAGATTGATTTCAAACGGGACAGGAAACATAATTATCAACAAAAGGGATATTGACGATTACTTCGGATTAGATACCCTAAAATTAATAGTAAGACAGCCGCTGGAGCTGACCAAGACCACTGACAAATGGGATGTCCATGTCAATGTAAAAGGCGGCGGATTTACCGGCCAAGCCGGCGCTATAAGACACGGCATCGCAAGAGCGCTGTTGGAGGCCGATGCCGAGTATAAACCTGTTTTAAAGCAGGCGGGATTTTTGACAAGAGACCCGCGTATGAAGGAAAGAAAGAAATACGGTCTCAAAAAGGCCCGTCGCGCGCCCCAATTCTCCAAGCGTTAATCTTAATACTGAACATAAAAACAAAACCTCTTTTTCGCGGGGGAAAAGAGGTTTTTTAAATGCTTATTTTTCGCTATAATTAGGCGTTATATTTGGCTTTTAAG
>JAAZDJ010000116.1 GCA_012512255.1 Clostridiales bacterium
AAGCAAATAATAAATAAATAATTTTCCTAACAAAATAACATCTTCTATAGCAACTTCATATGAATGATAATACATTCTATTTTTTAACCTCTTTATTAAAAAATAACTTATAAAACAAAATCAAATTTTTTGAATTGCTCTCTGTTAAATGAAATGTTTTGCAAAACTCTTTATAAAAAGCAAATTTTAAATCCATCTTTTTTTTAAAAACCTCACCTAAATTTTAATGGTAGCGGATTGATTAGCTCAACCCGCCAAAGCTCTGCAAACAGTATTTAAAATACTTTTTTCTTAAGCCGTTTGCAGTCGGCCGCGGAGAATGAAATATGAAAGAAATTAGCTTACCTTTTTTACCCGTTCTTGTTCAACTTGTTTCTTGATATCTTCTTCTGTTGGGGAATATACTATATGAGCAACTTCAACTACATCGCCTAATGCAACAAAACGAGGTTTTGCGGATGCGCTGATTAATTCAAAAGTTACTTTTACTTTGTCAAATAACTTTACCGAATTAATCCCACCTTTTGTTTTGATTTGTTCCTCTGTAGGAAAATAAGTGTTAACAATTACATCATTGTCGTCGTTAATTTCTACTAGTTGCAAAATCATTCCTTTTTCGCCCGTCTTTTCGCCTGACTTTTTGTCTTTCTTGTCATAGACACGACAACTTAAAAATCTCATTACTGTTTCGATTACCATTTTTTTACACTCCTTTTTGCCCGCTTGCCATCTTTTTACGGTCAAGACTTACGGCTTTTATTTTTGCGGCTGGTAAAACCGCTAAAATTCTTTTTATTTTCTCTATATCAGCTTTAGTAGATTTTAATAGTTTGTCAGATATAGAAATTAATTTATCTATCTTAATTAAAATTTCGTTATATTCTTGTTCACTCATTCTAATTCCATTTTTTGATTACAGTCGCCACAAATGATATTTACTTCTTTCGTAGCTCTGACTGACAAACCGCAAGAACGACAAATATATTTTCGTGTGCTGCTTCTGCTAGCAACAATCTTCACAGGACTAATACGCTTTAAAGTTTGCAAGTTATTGACATAAGGTTTAACAAGCTGTTTTGCATTTTCCGTTAAAGTCGTAATATCAAAACCGCCTTTCGATGATTTTTCTACTTTTAAGCCGTGTTTTTCGGCTATCTCTTTATATCGCTTATTGTGATAATTCCCTGCCCTTGATGTGTCTTTAATATTATTTTGAAAGGCATATAAATGGCACATTTCGTGCAATAATGTTCCTGCTTTATCGATAGGCTCACGGTCAAGATAATCAGCCGATAAATTAATTTCTGGGCTTTTTTCTTCGCCGCTTTGCCAAGCATTGTAACCAGTGCACCAACCTAAAGTATTAGGCTTCCTATTAGCCTGTATCGTAATTACAGGTTTTGAAAGTGCACTTTCAAAAAATGTTTCATTTAGGTAATCGAATAAGTCATTAAATGCCTTTAATTCGTTTAAATATTTTTCGTTACAGCACATATAAATATATCCATTTTCTTGATATCTACTCCAATTATATATCATGTTAATGGATATGTCAATGGTTATATAGCAATTTTTTTGATATAATTTTAAAAAATGCACAAAGAATTCGGGAAAAAATTAAAAGAACTTAGAGAAAAATTTGGGCTATTTCAATCCGACCTTGCCAAAGAAATGGAAGTAGCCCAAAATACAATATCCAATTGGGAAAAAGGAAAATCCGAACCAAGTATAGAACAAATAATAAAATTAGCAGAAATCTTTAATACCACACCTAATGAATTACAAGGGTTTGAAAATCCCAAAAATAATATAAGCGAACTTGAACGCCGACTTATAAAAGCAGGCTTAAAAGATAAAATAAATAAACTAACAGAAGAACAATTTAATATTTTAATATCTTTAGTTGATAACTTTCTCATAGCAAACGATAATAAAAAAAACTAATTTATCTACATCGGGATAATCCCGATATTTTTTTATTAATCGTTCAAAATTACTTATCTTATGTTTAAACATTTGTTTATATAATATAACTATACAAAGAAAAAGTCAAGACCTAAAAATGAAAACACCAAAATAAAAAAAGGAATTCGTAATCAATAGGGCGGGGGTTCAAATCCCCCCATCAGCTCCAAAAAACGGCCGTCCAAAATAAGACGGCTTTTTTATTTAAAGTTTTGATTTTTTTGAAAAGTTTTAAAATCATAAAATAAAAAAGATGCAAAAATATATTAAGTATATATTTTTTTAAAAAAAATTATTTTTTAAATTGGCTGTTGCTTTTATTCTTTCCCATACCGCCAATATGATTATTGCCGCGAACATAATGTCAATAATAATCGCAAAACAGCGGTTATTGTTTTTGCTTAGCTGATTTTCTAATCATTATATATTCCAACACCGCCAAAATGATTATCGCCGCGAGCAAAACGCTGATAACAATTATGCCATTAATAACAAGATGTTGGGAAGGCGTTTGCCCTAGGGCCGAAATTAGCGCCGTCAAAGGCAGCAAAGAAATGCCAAAACTATACAAATATTTTATGGCGCCAAAGATTGTTACCAAGGCGTATTTTTCCTTTTTAAAAAACACCAGCTGCAATATCGCCATAATCAATCCAAGCGCTATAACGGAAGTAGCATAAAACGATAATTCTTTTGAGATGAGAAAATAATCAAATATTCCATACAAAAAGAATAGGGTTGACAAAGCAAAAAACAAAATATTTTTGAGATTTTTTACCATAGCTTAAATTCCTTTAACAATAATTATTAATATAGTATCCTTTGCCCCTTATGCCTTAAATAAAGTTTTAAAGAATAAAACATGTAAATTATATCATTACAATAATATTTAGTAAAGTTTTTAGTGTTGTTAAGGAAAAACATAAATATTAAGGGCAGCATATAAAACTATCCCGAACAAAAACTTTTTGTTAAGCCAAGGGCAATAATTTTCGCCCTAAACGGCGCATTTAGTGTTGTTTAAGAAAAAATATAAATATTAAAAACATATAAAACTATTTCCAAATAAAACTTTTGTTTAAGTTAAGGACAAAATTTTGCCCCAAACGGCGCAATATTTTTTACTTAAATTGCAACTACAAGTGCAACGGTTTGTATAATAAATTTGTTTTACAGTTCCCTTTACCCCGAGGGGTAAAGAGAAAATTTTTCTAATTCTTGAGCGAACACTTGTTCTGCTGATTTGTAGCC
>JAAZDJ010000117.1 GCA_012512255.1 Clostridiales bacterium
CAATCAAAAGCAACGCAAAAGCCGCAATCCAAGAACTAAAAGAAAAAGGCATTAAGACGGTAATGCTTACGGGCGACGCATCGCACGCCGCGGCTATGACAGCTTTAGAAGTTGGCATAACCGATTATATAGCCGAAGTCTTGCCCGACCAGAAAGAAGAGCATATAAGAAAACTAAAACAAGGCGGCAATATTGTCGCCATGGTCGGCGACGGCGTCAACGACGCGCCGTCGCTGGCAAGCGCGGACATAGGCTTTGTAATGAGCACGGGAACGGATATCGCCATTGAAGCCGGCGATATCACGCTTATGCGCGGCGACCTAAAAAAAGTCGCGGACGCTTTGTTTATCAGCCAAAAAACCATAACAAAAATCAAGCAAAACTTGTTCTGGGCTTTTATTTATAATGTCATTGGGATACCGTTGGCGGCGTTTGGCTTTTTGAACCCTATAATAGCGGGCGCGGCCATGGCGTTAAGCTCGGTATCAGTCGTCGCTAATTCTTTGCTATTAAGAAGACAAATTGAGCAAAAGCGCTAAGGTTTTGGGGCTAAGTTGTGTTATAATAATTAATAAGAACTAACACAACGGAGACCAAAATGTATTATGTAGGCGTGGATATTGGCGGCACCAATATTAAAACTGGCGTAGTAGACAAACAAGGCAATATCTTAAAAAAGCATTCTTTTCCGACTTTGAGCTCAAGACCCTACCAAGAAATAACCCAAGACATAAATCTTGCCATAAACAAATTGCTTGACGGTTTGGGCTTGGAAAAGGAACAAATACAAGCGATAGGAATAGGCTCGCCCGGCTCCGTAGATTCCAAAACGGGCGTTATAATTTATTCCAACAATATCAAGTGGAAAAACGTCCCTTTGGGGGCTGAACTGACCCGCCTTACAGGCTTGCCGACTTATGTGCATAACGACGCCAACGCCGCGGCAATGGGCGAGTGGATGTTTGGCGCGGGCAAAGGCTATAACGACATAGTCCTTATTACCATAGGCACGGGCATAGGCGGCGGCGTGGTAATTAATGGCGAGTTGTTTGAAGGCAATTACTCGGCGGGCGCTGAGATCGGACATACAAGGCTGGGCGGCAGGGGCAATCCCTGCACTTGCGGCCGAACGGATTGTTTTGAAACTTACGCGTCGGCGACCGCCCTTATAAGAATGACCAAAAAAGCCATGGAAGACAATCCCAGCAGCAAGATGTGGGATTATGTTAACGGCGACATTAATAAAACAGGCGGCAGAACGGCTTTTGAATGCGCCAAAGCGGGCGACGAGGCGGCGCAAAAAGTAATAGACGAATACATATACTATTTGGGCGAAGGCATTACCAATATGGCCAATATTTTCAGGCCCGATATAATTATTTTGGGCGGCGGCGTGTGCGCCCAAGGCGAGAGCTTGACCAAGCCGCTCCAAAAACATTTGGACCAAAATATTTACGCCAAAGATTTGTTGCCTACCATCCGAATAGTTACCGCCAAACTGGGCAATGACGCGGGCATAATCGGAGCGGCGGCGTTGGGGATTAGCAAGCATGAAAGATAAAGGCGTAAGAATATTGGCGCTCTTAGGCGTAGTTTTTATGGCGGTCTTTGCCGTAGTGTTTACCATAGGGCTTTATTTTAAATTTAAAGAACCGTATAATGTGTTGTCTATGCTGTTTTTGGCGGTGGGATTGTCTTTTGCGGGGGTGGTTTGGTTTTTCAAAAAGCGCGAGCAAAACACCCAAGAGTTATTAGATAAAATAAACGGCGATATTCAAGACGATCAAAACTCAAACGAGCAAGAAGAAAGCCCGATAGACAAACAACGCGGCAACGCCCAAGACGAATATAAAGACGATATCCGAACCAAACACGAAAGTCACTTCTAGAAAAATAACGAAAAATAAATTTTTAAAAGGATAAGAACCGCACGATTTTTTAAAAATATGGATACAATAATAAAGCCGATTAGCGAAGAGTCTTTGGAGCTTGCCAAAAGAATAATATCCCAAGGCGGGCTTGTGGCGTTTAAGACCGAAACGGTTTATGGCTTAGGGGCGGATATATATAACGAAAAGGCGATAAAAAAGATTTATCAAGTCAAAGGAAGGCCCGTTGACAATCCTTTGATAGTGCATTTGGCGGACAAGTCACAGATAGCGACAGTGGTCAAGGCCATACCGCCATTGGCGCAAAAGCTTATTGAGAAGTTTATGCCCGGGCCTTTGACTTTGATTTTGGATCGTGCAGACCATGTGCCCAAGATAATAAGCGCAGGACTTGCCACCGTCGCTGTGCGTGTGCCACAAGACGATACCGCCAACGCTTTTTTGAAAGCGGTAGGCACGCCAATAGCCGCGCCGTCGGCTAA
>JAAZDJ010000118.1 GCA_012512255.1 Clostridiales bacterium
CTTGCCGAAAAAGGCTATCCCGAAGCCCAAACTTATTTGGGCGATTTTTTCAAAACAGGGCACGGCGTAGAAAAGGATTATAAAAAAGCGGTCTATTGGTACTCAAAAGCCGCCCAAAATAATTATCCAAAAGCCCAGTTCGCTTTGGGCGTATGTTATGAGTTGGGTCTGGGCGTAAACCAAGATTATAAAGGCGCGGTTTATTGGTATGCCCAAGCGGCGCGAAACGGCTATGCCGAGGGGGAGTTCGCGCTTGGGATTTGTTATTTTTACGGAAAAGGCGTAGATAAAGATTATGAAAACGCCACCAGCTTGTTTATTAAAGCGGCGCAAAAAGGCCATGTGTCCGCCCAATGCAACGCGGCGTATTGTTTTCAACACGGCATAGGCGTTGAAAGAAATTACGCCGAAGCGGCAAGGTGGTATTACGAATCCGCCAAAAAGAAAGACGCTTTGGCCCAATTGAAACTTTCCTATTTGTATGAAAACGGGCTGGGCGTCACCAAAGACATTGAAAAAGCTGTTTTTTTTAATATTAAGTCGGCCGAAAACGGCAACATGGAAGCCCAATACCAATTGGGGTTGAGATTTTTAAAAGGCGACGGCGTCGCCAAAGACTTAAACGCCGCTAAAAAATGGATAACCGCCGCCGCCGTTAGAAAGCATCCTGAGGCGCTTAACTTATTAAGGCAGCTCAGATTGGAAAAAAAAGAAAAATAAGCGCCTTTTGCTTTATCTGTCTAATTTCAATTGGGATAAAATTTTGTCTTGCCAATATCGCATTATCTTTTGGTCTTCGGGATGGATATGGTCATAGCCAAGCAAATGCAATAGGCCATGGACAAACAAAAATCCCAATTCGCGTTTTAGAGAATGGCCGTATTCAATAGCTTGCTCCTGGGCTATTTCTTCGCAAATGACAATCTCGCCCAAAAATAAGGCGCGCGTTGTGCGGTCATACTCCGATGTAAATACATCTTTATCGGCTTTTTCGCCGGCTAATAGTTTTAGATTCGGATAGCTCAGCACGTCCGTAGGCTCTTCAATGGAGCGGGTTATTTTGTTGAGCTCTTTTATCTCGTCCTTGGTCATAAAATTAAGCCCCAAAGACAAGTATTTGGGCTGGCCTAACATCTTAATAGCTGTTTTGAATATCTTTTTATAAAACGGCTTTACCGCGTTTTCGGATATAATTTTCATTTTTTTAAACTTCCGGGTATTGAATTCTCTCGTGATAAAGACCGCCGAAAGCGTGGACAATGGTATTTTTTATAATGGCGAGTTCTTTTAAAGTAATATCGCAATTGTCAAACTGACCGTATCTTAAGCGCTGGTCAATTATGTCTTTTACAATTTTCTCAACTTTTTCGTATGTGGGTTCTTTCATCGCGCGCACGGTCGCCTCGGCCGCGTCGCAAATCATTATTATAGCCGCGACCTTAGAAGACGGTATAGGGCCTTGGTAGCAGTATTCTTTTATATTGATTTCCCTGTCGGTCATTTCTTTTGCCTTGTTATAAAAATAAAATATAGGCATTGTGCCATGGTGCTCCGCTGTAATGTCCGCTATCTCTTGGGGTATGCGGTATTCGGCGCATATTTGTTTGCCTTGGGACGCGTGCTTTCTTATAATATCGCATGAAACCTCGGGAGTAAGCCCGTCATGCGGGTTAACATCGCTAAATTGGTTTTCTTTAAAAAATCTCATGTTATTGTTATATAACTTGCCCACATCGTGATAATAAGCGGCTGCCCGGGCAAAATACGTATTTTCGTTAATCGCCCTTGCGCAAGTTTCCGCCAAGTTGGCCACCGTCAAAGAATGGTTGAATGTTCCGGGGGCGGTCTTTGCCAGCCTTAACAATAACGGTCTGTGGTGGTCGCAAAGTTCCATAAATCTAAAGTTGGAATTGATATTAAACATGGCTTCTATTATGGGCTGAAACAACAGCGCCAACAAGACAGATCCCAAAACCATAAAAGCGATAAATGGCAACTCGCCCAATAATTCCATAAAAGATTGGGGCGCTATTATAAGCTGATATAAGATTATAATTGGCAAGCTAATCAGGTTGACGGCGACGCCATTAATTACATATGTAAGCCTTCTGATATCGGTATTGATAACAATTGACAAAATTGTGCCCGCTGTTATGGTAAAAATCATAATGGGCAATAGCATTTGGGGTATGGGCTGCTCGGCCGATACCGCCATCGCCATAAGCGTAATATGAAGCATAAGCATGCTAAAGACATTGCCCAAAAAAGCCGTTTTTGTGTTGGTAAAGACGCTCAAAAGCAATACCGTAAGGGTAACGGGCATCGCGAAGACGCTTAATTTTTCTATCAAAATGCAAACGGCGTAATTTATAGCTATTACAAAGCAAATTACGCCAAACATTTTGGTGTTATAATTTTTTGGATCAAGATATTTTAACGCGAATAAAATTACGCAAAAACATAGGGCGAAAATAACCAAAAGATTGGCATAAGGAATAATAGTCTTGTCTAACGGCCTGCCGTCTATTATATTAAACCTTATAATCGCTACCGCCAATAAAAATATGACGCAGGCGAATATTATTATGGAATTGGCAAAGATTATTTTTTTGTTGTTATCTGATACTTTTTTATTATTATTTTCTATCGGTTTTGTCTCGTTCATCGGTTTTACCTTGGATGTTTTTGGTATCATTGTCATAAGCCGAAATTATGCTTCTAACCAAAGGATTGCGGACTATATCTTTGGAAGTTAACGTTACCGTGGCTATTCCTTTGATACCTGTCAATATTTTGGTCGCGTGAAACAGCCCGCTTGTCACGCCCGGCGGCAAGTCGGTCTGGGTGGTGTCGCCGTTAACAACAACCTTACTATCATTTCCAAGTCTTGTCAAGAACATTTTCATCTGCAATATTGTGGTGTTTTGTGCCTCGTCAAGGATAATAAACGCGTTAGACAAAGTGCGCCCGCGCATATACGCCAAAGGCGCGACTTCAATAATTCCGCGTTCCAGTAATTTAAGGTAATTGTCCATGCCGAACATCTCTTGCAAAGCGTCATACAAAGGCCTCAAATACGGGTCAACCTTGGTCTGGAGATCGCCCGGCAAAAACCCGAGCTTTTCGCCCGCTTCTATGGCCGGGCGGGTTAGGATGATTTTTTCCACCTCGCGCTTTTTGTAAGCGGCCGAAGCCAAGGCCACGGCAAGATAGGTCTTGCCCGTTCCCGCCGGGCCTATGCCAAATACTATGGTATTATTTTTGATTGCTTCCACATACTCTTTTTGGCCCAAGGTTTTGCATTTTATGGGTCTGCCTTTGGATGTCACCGCTATTGTTTCGGCGCTGATTGAAACTATCTCGTCAAGCCTGTTAAGCCGCGCCAAGTCTATGCCCGCCATGACCTTTTCTTTGCTTATCTCATAGCCTTTGTCCAAAAGCTCGCACAGCTTGTCCATTAACAGCTTGGCTTGCTCTACCGCTTCGTCGGCGCCTGAAATTTCTATAAAATTGTCTTTTTGCCTAATTGTCACTCCATAGCTTTCGCTGATTAACTTGATATTTTCATCGTATGCTCCGAAAAGTCTGAGCATCTTATCCGAATTAATATTAATGTATTCTGTCAAATATTTCTCCTATTTGTTTTATCTTTATTTGTCTTATTATATCATATCTTAATAAAAAATTACTACGATGTTAATTTTAGCCTTGCGCCCACTTTTAATTCGGTTTCAAAGACCGCGTCTATCCTTATAAGCCCGTTTTCTTCGCTTGTTTTGATAAAGCTGTTTAAAATTACGGCGTCTTTTGGGATTTTTTGCCTTGCCTCTTCCAAAATTTCCCGCCCGTAAAGCTCTTGGGCTTGCTCTAATGACAGCGCAATCAACTTCGGCTTGACTTCATAATATACGGTCTTATGTATTTTAAGCGGCAATAAAAAATTAATCTTGACTTGGCTGCTTTCGGCCTCGTAAAAGTTAAACGCAGGCTGATAACTTTTTGGGTTTTTTAAATTAAACAATTCCCAAAAAAATTTGGTTTTTTTGGCGCCCGTTCTTATGTACTTTACGCCGTCGCTAGCGTAATATTTGGTATGCGAAAACCAAACCTTGCCCCAAAATTCGCCCTCCGCCCTTATAGGCTCTTTGACTTTTTGGCTTCCCTCGTAATATTCCTCGTAAGCCGCCGCCAAAACTTCGCCTTTTTTTACTATGTCCCCTATTTTGACCAAAGCCGTTCCATTAAGCAGCGCAATCTTGGTAATTTGGCAATCGTATCCGCTGATTATTTCGTCCGCCGTTTTTTGGTCTTCTTCTTGCGGTTTTGGGATGCGTTCTTTGATATTGATTAGCAAAGTAACGCCTTTGATTTCCACGCTTACAAGACTTGCTTGGTTTAGTCGCGAGTTTAAATCTTGGGCTAGTTTTTTTCTGTCTATATTGTTGATTAATTTGCCTTTTTTTATGCCCAAACTATCAAGCGCCTCAAAGACCGCTTTATCGGCAATTTGCTCGTTGCCGTTGATTTTGATGTCCCAAACAAACATATTAAAGACGGCGATAATTATTATCGTCAATACAAAACCAATCAATAACCCTGGTCTTTGTTTCCAAAAGTTGATAAGGCTGCTTTTCAAGCTGCGTCTTGATAATATACGCACATTATACCATAAGGGATCTATGCGACCAAGCGCCTTTTTTAGCATTTTATCGGTCAAATCAAAGGTTACTATCCTATGTGATACGCGGCAAATATTGCGCATAATAACGCCCGAAACCGCCAAAGTATTTAACAATCTATCTAAATTAAGCCCTGTTATTTCTATTTTGTTTTTGCCAAAAATAAAATCGGCGATTTTTTGAAACATGATTTTTCCCTTGTTTTATTTGCCTACCACAACCGAATTAATGCTACCGATAATTATACAATCGTTATTGCTAAGATGTTTGATAATCAAATCCTGTCCCGTTACGGTCAAAATCTCTTTGTCTATCTTTAGTATTATTTCTTCGCTGTTAAAAAGCTTAAGGCCTTTGTGCCCCGCCACATAAACCGCTTTGCCGCCCAAAACGGTATATCTATAACGCATTATTATATCGGCGGGCAAGTCTATTAACTTGGATAACTCTGACATAAAATCCATAGATATTTAGGACGCCTTTTTGTTAATACTTATTTATTTTATGATTGATTGACAATATAATAGAAGTCTTTTGCTTTATACTATTTATTTACAAGATTTTTTTTATTTATTTATTGGGCTAAAGTTTTTGATATTGCGCTCACGATATTAGATAATAATTTTCATACCTTGTCAAAGAGTTACTATTATGCTATAATTATCATAATAAAACTTAGGAGGTTAAAATGGGGGATAAAACTCTTTCAAAAGAACTGATCGCGCGACTTCCTAGATATTTTAGATATCTTGACGATTATATGAATGTAGGGATAAAAAAGGTCTCCTCGGGCGAGTTGTCCCATAAAATGAATGTTACCGCCTCGCAAATCAGGCATGATTTGGGACATTTCACCGTTTCGGGACAGCAAGGCTACGGCTATAATGTCAAAGAACTATACGAAGAAATAAAAAGGGTTTTGGGGCTTAATGAGGAAAAGAAGGTAATAATTGTGGGCGCGGGCAATATCGGCAAGGCGCTTATATCCCACAGGATGTTTAGGAACAGGGGTTTTAGATTAATCGGCGTGTTTGACATAGCCGAGATGCCGGACATCGCGGGACATCGCGTGTATCCGATAAGCCAATTGCCTGATTTTATACAAGAACATAAGCCCGACATCGCTATACTGTCCGTGCCCTCCCAAGAAGCTTCCATAGTGGCCAAAGAATTAATCTCGCTCGGCATAAAGGCGTTGCTTAATTTTTGTTATGTTGATTTGGATGTGCCCGAAGATGTTATCGTGGAAAATGTCCATTTAAGGGACAACCTGATGGTGTTGGCTTATAAGTATGACAACCTTATCAAGAAAAAAAAGAAATAAATAAACAAAAAACGCTGAAAGAAAATTCAGCGTTTTTTTTATTTTTTGGGTTGTTTTATAGTTTTAGCGTTTTATATCAAAATCATTGACGCTTTTTTAAACCATAAGTTTGCAAATATTATTGGAAAACTCCACAGGGTCTGGCACGGACAGGCCTTCAATGATAAGCGCTTGGTCGTATAATAAATTGATATACAAATTAAATTTTTGCTCGTCGTCTTTGTAAGCCTTTTCAAGCGCCTTAAAAACATCATGGGAAGTGTTGATTTCTAATATTTTATCGGCCTTGACGCCCGGGTTGTTGGGCAAAGCTTGCAAGACTTTTTCCATTTCCAAAGACAAAGCGCCTTCGCTAGACATGCAAACGGGATGCGTCTTTAGCTTTTTGGAAGCGCGAACATCCTTTACCTTGTCTTTTAGTATTTCTTTGGCTTTTTGGAAAATGTCTTTGTATTTTTGGTCCTGGTTTTCATCGCCTTTTGGGCCGTCGCCCAAGCCCAAATCGCCGCTTTCGGACAATGACTTAAACTCTTTTTCTTTGTATTTGCCCATCATTTTTATGGCGAATTCGTCAATCTCGTCGGTAAAGAATAATATCTCGTAACCTTTGTCCGCGACCGCCTCGGTCTGGGGCAATTTGGCGATGCGCGCGACGCTCTCGCCTGTCGCGTAATAGATGTATTTTTGACCCTCGGGCATGCGCGAAACATATTCGTCCAAAGTAACTTCTTTCTTTTCTTTTGACGAATAAAACACTAACAAATCTTGCAAATCTTCCTTATCCGCGCCGAAATTGGCGTAAATACCGTATTTCAGCGTCTTGCCGAAGTTTTTGAAAAACTTCAGATATTTTTCGCGCTCCTTTTGCAGCATAGCAAGCAGTTCGGACCTGATTTTTTCTTTAATTTTTTTGGCGATGAATTTTAATTGGCGGTCGTGTTGCAACAGTTCCCTTGATATATTCAAAGACAAGTTTTCGCTGTCAACAAGGCCTTGAACAAAAGCGAAATAATCGGGCAGCAAATCAGAGCACTTGGACATAACCAATACGCCGTTTGAATAAAGCTCAAGACCTTTTTGATATTCTTTTGAGTAATAATCAAAAGGAACATATTCGGGTATATACAATATGGCTTTAAAGCTTGTAACGCCTTCAAGATCCAAGTGTATATAACTTAGCGGCTTGCCAAAACCGTAATGCTTTTCTTCATAAAATTTTTCATAGTCCTCGGGTTTTAATTCGGATTTGTTTTTGCGCCAAATAGGCACCATGCTGTTTAAGATTTCGTCCTCTTTATAGTCTTCGTATTCGTCTTTTGTGCCTTCTTTTTTGCGGCGCTTGGCGACAAGCATCTTTATGGGATATCTGATAAAATCCGAATACTTCTTGACAAGCGATCTTATACGATACTCTTCTAAAAACTCGTCATAGTTTTCCTCGTCTGAGCTGGGTTTGATTGTAAGGATAATATCCGTGCCGACGGTATCTTTTTGCGTCGGGGCGATAGTATATCCGTCAACTCCGTCCGATTCCCAAACAAAAGCCTGCTCGGCCCCGAACGCTTTTGAGATAACTTGGACATGTTGGGAGACCATAAACGCCGAGTAAAAGCCCACGCCAAACTGTCCTATAATATTGATATCTTCTTTTTGCTCGTTGGATTGCTTGAAGTCCCACGAGCCGCTTTTGGCGATTGTGCCTAGGTTGGACTCAAGCTCTTCTTGGGTCATGCCTATGCCCGTATCGCTTATGGTAAGCGTGCGCGCGTCCTTGTCAATGCTTATTCTTATATAATAATCGTCTTTGTTAAACTGTATTGAATTGTCTGTCAGGGCTTTGTAATACATCTTGTCCAAAGCGTCGCTGGCGTTGGAGATAAGCTCCCTTAGAAATATTTCTTTATGGGTATAGATTGAATTAACCATAAGCTCAAGCAGTCTTTTGGATTCGGCTTGAAATTGTTTTTTTTGCATTCGTCACCTCCTAAAAAAGCTCTTTTTTTCAATAAAATATTTAAATCAATATTGGGGGTAAAGTCAAATATTTTTTTAATACCGTATGTTAGACGAAAAAGCGTCTTTTATTAACTTGACTTCGTCGCCTATTATTTCCACGACATCAAACCGCATAGGCAAATCAAATAAGTTGTTTTGCTTAATATATGTTATCGCGGCTTTGGCGATATTTTGGCGCTTTTTGTAACCTATGGCCTCCGAAGGGTAGCCA
>JAAZDJ010000119.1 GCA_012512255.1 Clostridiales bacterium
AAGAAAAATTTCTGGAATCGTAAGATATGGCGACGCTTGGACTGCCGCTTTTGGAAACGACATATTGCCCAAGACCATAAGATGCTTTTTTTACCGTGTAAATGTTCATTCGGTTGGCGCCGCTGCCGATAATGCCTCTTAGCCCGCCAGTCCCAAACTCCAAAGATTTGTAAAATCTATCTTTGATTTCTTCAGGGTTGTCTTGAACGCGGACTAAGTCTTCTTTCCAATAACCTTCGGCTTTATTTAGCCAAATCTCATTTTGTTTATTGATGCTATCCAATTGACATCTCCTTTTTATTGTGTAACAATAAGCTAAAACAATATGATTATATATTAAGCAAAATATTTTGTAAATAAAATAACTTGGATTGGAAATGGCGCATAAAAACGAATATTTATTATTTTTATTTAAATTTTATAAATTTAACATTTACAATTGATAAATTTTTTGATAGAATAAATATATAATTTTAGTAGAAAAAAATATTTTGTAATCGTTTTTATGGGCGATTAACTCAGTTGGGAGAGTGTCATCTTGACGTGGTGAAAGTCGGGGGTTCGAGTCCCTCATCGCCCACCAAATTATTATTTTGATATGCTGTTGATGACTATTGAGTCGTGAAGATATGATTAAATATTATGAAAAACAAGCAAGCAAAATCTAAAATCAAAAGTATCCTTGATGCTTTTTCTGTCGTGGGCTATATACTTTTGATGTGCGTAATCTTAGCGCTTTGTTATTTCATAATAAGTAGCAAAATTAGCAATAAGGTTCCTATTTTCGGCAATTATTCGTTTTTGAAAGTTATGTCCGGGAGTATGGAATCAGCTATATCCAAAAATGAAGTTGTGCTAGTAAAAAAAACTTCAATTGACAAAATAAAAGAATCCGATGTCATTTCGTACTACCATACGATAAATGACGGCGAAAATAGAAAAGAAATAGTTATAACGCATAGGGTTACTAAAATCATAAAAGACCCTCAAACGAATGCCGTTATAGCATTTAAGACTAAGGGGGATGCCAATTCAGTAGAAGACCCGTGGGATGTGGATATCAAAAATGTGATTGGCGTAGTGGACTTTGGACATCCTGCTATCGTAAAAGTCTTGAGTTTTATAAGCGACCCTGTGGGTATTGTTGTTTTGGTTATTTTTCCCTTAAGTATGATTTTGATATCGGATTTTGTAAGCTTATTCAAGGTAGTCAAGCAAAAAGACGATGAAATATATGACGACTATTTTGACGAAGAATTGGGATTTGACGATATTGACGATGAGTTTGAGAGCTTTGACTATGGGGACAATGACTACTTTGAAGAAGGATATTATGTTGATGACGATTATTTGGATTATTATAGCGATGACGATTAAATATCGTATTATACAAAAAAATAAAGAAAAAGGATGGGAATCATGCATATTGAATTATTAAAACTTGTTCCAGCGGTAAAAGATTACATATGGGGCGGAACCAACCTAGCTAAGTATTGGAACAAAAAATTTAATAGTGAAAAGATTGCTGAAACTTGGGAATTATCGCTACATCCGGACGGATTAAGTAGGACGGAAGGTGGAGATTATGGCGGAAAAACTTTGAAAGAGCTTTTGGACCAATGGGGCGATGAGGCTATAGGCAAAAGCGCTTCGCTGTTTCCTATGTTTCCTATGCTTATAAAGTTAATTGATACTAACGAGCTATTATCTATTCAGGTGCATCCCGACGACGATTACGCGCATAAGCATGAACAACAATTTGGAAAAAATGAAGCTTGGTATGTTTTGGACGCTAAAGAAGGAGCTGGGGTTTATTTGGGCTTTAAAACTACGGTCACAAAAGATCAAGTAAGAAAAAGCATAGAAGACGGCACATTGTTGGATTTGCTTCAATTTTATCCCGCCAAGCCCGGCGATGTCTTTTATATCCCCGCGGGAACAGTCCATACGCTTGGGCCGGGATTGACTATAGTTGAAATTCAACAAAATTCCAATGTTACTTATCGGTTGTTTGATTACAACCGCGCGGACAAAGACGGCAAGCCTCGCGAATTGCACATTGACAAAGCTTTGGATGTCGCCATACTTGAACCTTACAATTATGAAAAGCCAAAACTTGCCGACAGGGCTATGCGTCAATTAGCGACCGATAGATATTTTACCGTCCGGGAGGTTAAAAACAGCTCAATATTCAAAAGACAAATTGACGACAGCTTCTGCGCCATCTTGTTCTTGGAAGGAAGCGGCGAAATAACCGACGGACTTAATAAGCATCAATTCCAAAAAGGCGATACATTTTTTGTTCCCGCTAAAATACCTTTTAAGATAATGGGCGAGTCAAGATTTTTGGAAGTGTTTGTTTAATAAATTTTTGAAAAAATTAGCCGCGCTATTAAAGCGCGGCTTTTTTTTGGGTTTTTTTATTGGACTTTTTTCAAAATGGTATTGTTATATGAAATAATGCAGCCGCAATATTTTTGGCGATATAAGCCTAGTTCTTTGACCCTTTGCTGCCCTGCCCTATAGCCTGTTTTAAAATCCTCGTAATAAAAAGGAATGCCGACATTATGGCCAATTTTTTGCCCCAGTTCTTTTATCAAATCATGTTTTTGATAAGGGCTTACCAATAACGAAGTAGTGTAAGCGTCAAACTTATTGTCAAGGGCGTATTTTGCGGCAAGCTGAAGCCTTATGCTGTAACACATTTGGCAGCGCTCGTCATCCGTTCCGCTAAACATTTCCCATTCGGACTGCATAAAACCGTCTATTAATTCTATAGGAATGGCGGTTTTTTTAGAAAACTCTATTAAGGCGTCCCGTCTTTTTTGGTATTCTTCTATGGGATGGATGTTTGGATTAAAGAACAAGCCAAAAACATCATGTTTGTCTTGAAGTAGTTTTTGGCTCGGATATGCCGCGCAAGGCGCGCAGCACATATGCATTAGTATTTTCATTTTTTTATTTTCACCTAAAAACAGTTGTAACGCTATATAACTATAACGCCATACAAAAAAATTGTCAATAATTTTGTTTTGGCGCGATTAAACCAAAATTTTAAGGTCAATTTTTTTATAAGCGCCTTTTTTATTGGATATTCTTTAACAACTCCTTCAAATATTCTTTATAGGCTTGGCCAAGTTCTTGGTCGCGGAGGGCGTATTCGGTTATGGCTTCCAAGCTGCCTAATTTATTGCCCATATCGTATCTTCTGCCCTCAAAGACATAAGCCAACGCGCCGCTTTGTTTGGCCAAGAGATTAAGACCGTCGGTAAGCTGGAGTTCGTTATTTATGCCCAAAGGCGTTCTTTTCAAGATTTCAAATATTTCAGGGGTGATAATATATCTGCCCAAAGTGGCTAAGTCGCTTGTCAAGTCCTCCGCGGAAGATGGTTTTTCCAAAATGCCTTTCATATCATACACATCGGGCTCAAGTTGCGTCAAAACATCAATTACGCCGTAACGGAAAATTTCGGGGAGAGTCCTTCTTTGCACGCCTAAGACAGTTTTTTGGTATTTTTTATAAACGCTTATTAGCTGTTTTATGACGGGGTTTTGGTCGTTATACATAACATCGTCCCCAAGCATCAAGGCAAAAGGCTCGCCGCCTACAAATTCTTGGGCGATTAATAACGCGTCGCCGCTGCCTTTGGGGATATATTGCACATCAAAAGATATTTTGGCTTTTTTGGGGATTTGGTCTATAACGCGGGCATAGTCATATTTACCGCTTTCCATAAGCTTTTGATAAAGCTCGGGATTAGGTTGGTAATACTCTTTTATGCAATCTTTGTTGGGACTTATTATTATCAATATCTCTTTTATGCCTGAGTTAACCGCTTCGTCCACTATGTAATCAACTACGGGTCTATCTATTATAGGCAGCATTTCTTTAGGAACGGCTTTTGTAATAGGCAAAAACCTTGTGCCCAACCCGCCGCATAAAATAACGCCTTTTGTTACCATTTTTTTGCTCCTTAAAAATTTCTTTTGAATAATTTAAACTATAAGAGTTATTTTACTATACGGCGAGCCTTTTAGCAACACAAATCTAAAAAAGGGTTTATTTGGAACTATTGCCAATAAATTCAAAATAGCTGGCATAGAATATTAATATGCGAAAAGCAAAAATAGTCTTATGCGGCGGAGGCACGGCGGGGCATATAATGCCGCATCTAGCGTTAATTGACGGGTTAAAAGAAATTTTTGGCGAAATCCATTACATAGGCTCGGTTGGCGGAATGGAAAAAAGCCTGATAGCTAATTTGCCCGATGTTTTCTATTATGAGATTGTTTGCGCAAAATTAAGACGCTCCCTATCGCCCAAAAACCTCGCGATACCCTTTAAGCTGGCGCAGGGCATATTTCAAGCCCGAAAACTTATGAAAAAAATAAAGCCCGATGTAATTTTCTCTAAGGGCGGTTATGCCGCCGTTCCTGTCGTTTGGGCGGCGCCCAAAAACTGCAAGATTTTTATTCACGAATCAGATATGAGTTTGGGGCTTGCCAATAGACTATGCTTGCCCAAAGCGGATAAAGTTTTTTTGACTTTTGATAATTTGAAGCTAAAAAAAGGGATATATACGGGAATGCCTTTGAGGGCGCAAATATACAAGGGCAACAAACAAAAAATATTTGACCAATTAAAAATCGGCAGGCGGAAAGTCTTGCTTGTTATGGGCGGCTCCCAAGGATCTAAAAAAATTAACGATGCGTTAAGGCAAATTATAGATAAACTTATCATAAAATACGATGTTATACATATTACGGGCAAAGGCAATCTAGACGGCAGATATAACTATTCAGGATATCTTCAGCTTGAGTTTTGCCAAAACATCAACGACATTTACGCGGCAAGCGATATTGTAGTAAGCCGCGCGGGATCGACGGCGATAAGCGAATTGATCGCGTTAAAAAAACCTGCGCTGTTAATCCCCTTGCCCAAAAAGCAATCGCGCGGCGACCAAATTCAAAACGCGAAATATTTTTGCGATAAAGGTCTTGCCAAAATGTTGCTTCAAGAAGATTTAACGCCTCAAAGTTTGTATGATAACATTGTGTCTTTGGAAGCCGATAGACAGCGATATATCCAAAATATGCAAAATGTCAAATATCCCGACGGCAGAATAAAGATATTAAAAATTTTAACCGACGCCATAAAATAATTGGTTTTTTTAAAAAAATGCGTAAAATTTTAAAATTTTGTTTTATTGCGGTTTTATATTTTGTAATTTGCTCATGCGCCAAAACGCCCCAAAATAATGTTTTTTTGGATTACGGCAAGCCCGCGATATATCCCCGCCCTTTTGCCTTATGGCAAACAATAGTCGGAGGAACCAAGGATGACGCGGTCAAAGATGTTTTTTGTTATGACGGTTTTATTTATATCATAGGAGAGAGTAATTCATATGACTGCAATTTTACTTCTGCTATATCCGGCCAAAAAATTTTTTTAGGCAAGATAGGCTTTGACGGGCAGCTTAAAAATATATGGTCCTTTTCCGCTTCGGATAACCAAAACAGTTTTGTAAAGTCAGTAATAGTCAACGATTATCTTTTTGTTTTGTGCGAGTGCGCGCTAAAGACCAAAAGCGCGGTTTTGTTTAAAATCAACCTTAATAGCGGTCAATCAAGTTATAGGGTCTTGGGTAGCGGTCTTTTGGACGAATACGCGCTTGATTTGATATATAGGGATAACAAGCTTTATATAATAGGGCAAAATTTTGACAGCGTTTACGACACCAGAAATTTGTTTATAGAACAATTGGATATTAATCTTAACCAAAAAAATTACCAAAGAATTGTAAAAAGTTCGGACCTTAAGTATATAGGCTGCGTCCAAACCCAAGACAGAATAAATATTTGGATTAACGCGGTCGCTATAGAATATTCTTACCCTGTTATGATAGATATTGGCAATAGCCAATATGTCTATTATAATTTTGAAAATCCTATGCTTTTCTATCGGTTGTTGGATGCCGCGTCCTTGGGCGGTAAAACTTTATTGATTTTTGCCGAAGAAAATAAGGACAATAACGCGGCGTATTGTTTTTTTGAAGACGGCAAATTCCAAAATCTGCGCCATATATCAAAGAATAATATTTTAAGCGCCCGTATTATGCCTTGCCAAGATTACGCGACCGTGTTTTTAAACTCACAAAAACCAAGTTGTTATTTGATTGACGAAAAACATATCGTTTGGGAAAAAAATCTTAACCAAGAACTTGCCTCGCCTTATAAATATTTTAAAAACCAATATATAACGGCGGCGCTGGGCCAAGACAATAACAATCAAAAATTAATTATAACCAGCAACTATAATATAAAAATTATGGACCTAGCCGTCGCCGATAAAATAACGGCTTTTTGGATTGAAAAAGATTATTTGATAATAGTAAGCAACATTAAGGGTATTAAAGACGATATGGATATAAAGGTTATGTTATTAAAAACTATGCCCTATTATTTTAGTTAATCATTTTTGGAAGTTTTGGGCTTGATTTGGTTGGTTATTTTTTTTATCAACCTGTAAGATGACCTTTTGCCTTTTTTCCGCGCGAAAACATCGCCTTTCCACGCCAAAGGTATTTCGTCTTGAGCGTTCATTATCGCAAAGGTTTGGCTTTTTTTGGCCGCAAGAGAACCATTATTTGAAGGTTGCGCGCCCGCGCTTTTGCCTTTTATGATTTTTCTTAAAACCGATTTCATTCCTCTTTTGTTGGCGCTTTCAGTCATTTTTTCTCCTAACATTGTTTACAAAAATCTTTTTTACACCCTTTAAGTATATAACATTTTACACTATTTTGGTCACAATTTAATATAATTTTAAAATTAATTTTTAGACACAAATTTATTTTTGTTTTTGTTCAATAAAAACTTTAATTTTTCGCGGTCGGCGGGGGCAAACTTCAGGGGGGCGCTAGTTCCCGACAGCGTCAGGGCGCCGTTTCTATTGTTAGATACTATGACCTTGTTGCCCTTTTTCTCAAAGTAAAAATCATATAAATGATTCCAATCCAAAAAATAAATGGCCGTATAAATCCCGTCGTTAACAACCGCGCTTTTGGCGTAAGTTAGCGCCGCGGATATTGCGAGGCAGCAAAGATTGATAACCATCAATATGCCCAATACCAGCCTCGCCTCTGCCGTTGACATGTCCCAAATATTATATAATTCTTGGGCCAAAAAACTGTCTTGAGGCTTTGCAAAAATAAAACCTAGCAAAACCATAATCAACACCAAAAAGATGTCCAATAACAAATAAAAAAATTTATTGGTTTTTAGCGGGATTATTGTTATGGAATATTTTAAACGGCGCTGATGCCTTATGATTATGGCCAATATAAAACCCGCGCCTATCAATACTATTAGGCAAACGCCCGATAATACGCCTATTAAGATGTATTTGGACATCATTCTTACCAAAAACCAATTAATATAAAAACCGAAATAAAAATTTCGGCTTTACTTATGATAACATATTAACAAGATTTTATCAATAAAGTTTAAAAATCTCTTTGACTCATTTAAAATATCGCGTCCCCGATTCAAAGATTTTTTGGTCCATAGGCAAATCAATATTTTTATATCCCGACTGGCAGCGTTCTATATGGCCCAGCCTGCCCAATATTTTTCCGTCGCAGCTTATAATTCCTTCTATCGCCCAAATTGACCCCGTGGGATTGTAAGGCGCGTGCGCGCTTGGGTTGCCTTGATCGTCTACAAATTGGCTAAAAATCTGCCCGTTTTGTTCCATTTTCTTCAAGTCCTCCATTCTAGCGGCAAATTTGCCTTCGGCGGTAGATATCGGCGTTCCAAAGATGTCTCCCGCTTGAACGCCCGCCAGCCAAGGCGATTTTGCAGAACATATTCTTACCCTTGCTATAGTAGACACATGACGGTTGATGTTGTTGGTTGTCAAACTCGGGCTATCGTCTTTAGGCTGGCAAATCTTACCAAACGGCAAAAGTCCCAGCTTCAATAACGCCTCAAAACCGCCGCCTATGCCTATTATAAGCCCGTCGCGGTCATAAACCAGTTCGCTTACAGCCTCGCTTAAGATAGGGTCTTGGAAAACCGCGGCAACAAATTTGCCCGAGCCGCCCGTCTCGTCTATGCTTGAGATGCCGCCCGCGAAAGCTATGATTTGACTGTTTTTGATAAGTTTTGCCATTTCTTTGACAGAATTTTTTATATCTTGAGGCGAGCGGGTTCTCAACAGAAATGAAACAACTTCGGCGCCGGCTGACCTAAACGCGCGTTCCATATCGTATTCGCCGTTTACGCCCAAAACGATAGGTATAAAGACGCGCGGGCGCGCCAAAGTATATTTGCTGTGTTTTGGACAGTCTTCATTAAGATAATTAATAGTCTTAACTTCTTGTGCGGGCTCGGCCGTTGTAGGAAAGACTTTTTCCAAAGTAGATGTATAACTTTGAATAATCTCGTCCAAGGTTATTTTTTGGTTATTGATAACAGTGTCGACCAAAACCGTAACGCCTAACTTTTGGTAATCAAAGCCTTCCAAAATCGCCAAATCTTTGACCGTTATCAAGCAGTCTCCCGCAAAATTGTCAAAAATCTCAGGCGAAGCGCTATAAAAATGAATTCCTAAACAATTGGATAACGCGGACTTAATAGCCGCGATAGCCGCCCCGCCGTTTTCTATGACTTGGATATAATTGATAGCGCCTGATTTGATATTGTTATGCAATACTCTTATAAGCTTATTAATATAATCAAAATCGGGCATTCCAAAGCTATCCCTTTTTAGCTTTAGCCAAATGATTTCTTGGTTGGGCTCTTTCAAAACATTGGTTGCATTGTTATATCGGCAGTCCATAAGTCCCAAAGCGAATGATATAAGCGTAGGCGGAACGTCAATATCTTCAAAAGTGCCGCTCATTGAGTCTTTGCCGCCTATCGCTCCCATTTGAAGACCTAATTGGGCGTATAACGCGCCAAGCAACGCCGCAGCTGGTATTCCCCAGCGTTTTGGGTCTTTGCCCAATCTTAAAAAATACTCCTGAAAAGTAAGCCTGATTGAATCAGGGTCGGCGCCGCCGCTTATCGCGCGCATTACGCTCAAAACGACCGAATATACGGCGCCCACAAACGGGCTTTGGGACATCAAATACGGATTATAGCCCCATGAAGCGACGGTCGCTGTCGTTGTTTGTTGATTTTGGCCTGCGGGCAATTTGCAAACCATGCATTCGGACGGGGTCAATTGTTTTTGACCGCCAAGCGGCATAATCGGGTTTGACGCGCCTATCGTAGAGTCAAACATTTCAATCAGCCCTTTTTGCGAACAAATATTAAGAGAGGATAATTTTTTCAAAACCGCCGTCTTATAGTCGTTGTCTTTTAAAAATTGGCCGATATCTTCTTGCCCGTCAAATATATTTTTTGCGTTTTCTTCTATCTCAACCTTTGTATATTGCCTTGCGCCGTTGGTGTTCAAAAGATTGCGGTCTATGTCTATGACCTTTTGCCCGTTATAATATATAGTCATTCTATTGCTGTTATTGACTTTGGCGACAGGCGTCGCATCTAAGTTTTCCAAATCGGCGTAATGCTTTAGAGTCTCAAAATCTTGCTCGGCTATAACAAGCGCCATTCGCTCTTGGGATTCCGAAATAGCAAGCTCCAGCGCGTTAAGACCTTGGTATTTTACGGGAACGCGGTCCAGATAAATTTCTAAGCCGGGCGCCAATTCGCCTATCGCCACAGACACGCCGCCCGCTCCAAAGTCGTTGCATTTTTTGATTAATCTTGTAACGGACGGATTCTTGAACAGCCTTTGGATGTTTCTTTCCAATAACGGATTACCTTTTTGGACCTCGGCGCCCGCCGTTTCAAAAACATCGGCGGTATGAGCTTTGGACGAGCCTGTCGCTCCGCCTATGCCGTCCCTGCCCGTCTCGCCGCCAAGCAATACCACTATATCGCCGGGCTCGGGCTTTTTCCTTATTATATTGCCAGCCGGCGCGGCGCCCACTATAAATCCCGCTTCCATTCTTTTGGCTACATAATTAGGATGATATATTTCTTTGACCAAGCCCGCGTTAAGCCCTATTTGATTGCCATAAGACGAATAGCCCGCCGCCGCTGTGCGAGTGAGAACTCTTTGGGGCAGTTTGCCTTGAAGCGCAGCTTCTATGGGCGCGGTCGGATCGGCGGCGCCCGTTATGCGCATCGCTTGATAAACATAAACCCTGCCGCTTAGAGGGTCTCTAATAGCGCCGCCCAAGCAAGTGGCCGCTCCGCCAAAAGGCTCTATCTCGGTCGGATGGTTATGGGTTTCGTTTTTGAACATAACAATCCAATCTTCTTCTTGCCCGTCTATATTGGCTTTGACCTTGATTGAGCAAGCGTTGATTTCGTCGGACTCTTCCAGGTTGTCAAGCTTGCCTTGGGCTTTTAGTTCTTTTACGGCTATTGTCGCTATGTCCATAAGGCATTGATATTTATCTTTCCGTTGGATGTTGTGTTTGTTGAACAATTCTTGATATTTTTGGTAAGCCTTTTCAAGATGCGGGTTATTGCTGTTTATTTTGATATCGGTTATTTGGGTCAAAAATGTGGTATGTCTGCAATGGTCGGACCAATATGTGTCAATAACTTTTAGCTCGGCTTCGTTGGGATTGCGGTTTTCGGCTTTAAAATGCTGGCGGACCACTTCCAAATCTTCCACGCTCATAGCAAAGCCGTGTTGGGAATGGAACTTTTCCAAAGCCTTTTTGTCCATGTCAATAAAGCCGTCTATTGTCTTAATGGGTTTTGGCTCGGTATTTTGATAAATCAATGTCTCGGGCTTTTCCAAATCGCAAAGCCTTGATTCAACGGGATTGATTATATAATTTTGAATTTTTTTCAATTCGTTATTATCCGCGCCCTTTATCGCGTAAATATTGGCGCATTTGATTTGCGGTTTTTGTTTTTGGGTTAATAGCTGTATGCATTGTGCGGCGTTATCGGCCCTTTGGTCGTATTGTCCCGGTAAAAACTCAACCCCAAAGATTGCGTAATCTTTTAAATCGGGCAAATTCTCGTAATATACATTATCAACAGGCGGCTGGGATAAAACCCAATTAACCGCCTTTTTTAACTCGTCTTCATTTATGCCCGCGATGTCATAACGCAAAAAAATCTTAACGTCTTGCAAGTTAAGACCTAACTGCTGGTTTAATTCTTTTTGCAACTGTTTTGCAGCGTTGTCAAATCCGTGTTTTTTTTGCGCATAAATACGATAAATTTGTTCCATAATTATTTGATACCTATATCCTTTCTAAAGTGTTTATCTTTAAAATTTATTTTATGTATGTTTTTATAAGCGCTTTCCCTTGCGGCCTGCAAATCTTGACCGACCGCCGTCACGCCCAGCACCCTGCCGCCATTGGTCACTAGCTCATTGTCTTTAATTGCTGTGCCGGCGTGAAAGAGTATAATATTGCCGTCTAATGCGCCTATCTCTATGGGATAGCCTTTTTGGTAATGTCCAGGATAACCGCCTGAGGCCATTACCACGCAAACGGCGCAATCACTGCTCCATTCTATATTGATTTTGTCCAATCTTTTTTCATTAATCGCCAAAAATATCTCAAACAAATCGGTCCTAAGAAGAGGCAACACGCTCTGGGCCTCAGGGTCGCCAAATCGCGCGTTGTATTCCAAAACCTTAATATCCTCGCCATCCACAATCAGCCCAAAAAATATAACGCCGCTAAAGGTCCGGCTCTCAGCCTGCAGCGCTTTTATGGTCGGCATAAAAATGTTATGGTAAGCGTAGTCTTGCATCTTTTTGGTAAATTTGGGGCTGGGCGCGAATGTGCCCATACCGCCAGTATTAGGGCCTAAATCTTGATCAAGCGCTCTTTTGTGGTCTTGGCTGGGCGGCATTGGAATAAGCGTTTGGCCGTCGGTAAAAGCCAAAACGCTAACCTCAAAACCTTGTAAAAATTCTTCTATTACCACCTTGTCGCCCGAGGCGCCAAACTTTTTGTCAATCATCATATCTTTTACGGCTTTTTGTGCCGATTCAAAATCTTGACATATTATTACGCCTTTGCCCAAAGCCAATCCATCGGCTTTTACCACCAAGGGATATTTGGCGGTTTTGAGATATTTTATCGCCTCGTCATAATTATCAAAAACTTCATAATCGGCTGTGGGGATATTGTATTTTTTCATAAGGCTTTTGGCATAAGCCTTGGAACTTTCTATTATGGCGGCGTCCTTTTTTGGACCGAAAGTCATATATCCTTTTTGGTTTAAAATGTCCACAAGCCCCATTGCAAGCGGGTCGTCGGGCGCGACAACCACATAGTTAATGTCTTTATGCCCGTCCAAAAAAGCCAATATTCCCTCAATATCTGTCGCGGCGATATCTTGACAATGGGCAAGCTGGGCTATGCCCGCGTTGCCGGGCAAGCAATACAGCTTGTTGACCTTAGGGCTTTTTTTGAGCGCCCATACAATCGCGTGTTCCCTTCCGCCACCGCCTATAACCAAAACATTATATCTGTCTGCCATTGTAGCTCCTTTTTTATTAATGCTTAAAATGACGCATTTTGGTAAACACCATGGCGATGCCGTATTTGTCGCAAGCGTCAATGCTTTCTTGGTCCCTTACCGAACCGCCGGGCTGGATTATAGCCGCGATGCCCGCTTTGCGCGCTTCCTCCACGCAATCGGAAAACGGGAAAAAGGCGTCGCTTGCCAAAACCGCGCCTTTTGTTTTTTCATAGCCGCCGCTGTGTTCTATGGCTTGCCTAACGGCCCAAATCCTGTTGACCTGCCCTATGCCGCAACCTAAAGTCGTCTTATTGGCTGTAATGGCTATCGCGTTGGATTTGCAATGCTTGACTATCTTCCACGCGAATTTAAGCTCTTCCATTTGTTCTTTGGTGGGCGCTGTTTTGGTAACGACTTCCAAATCGTCTTCGTTAAGAAGCCTGTTGTCAATTTCTTGTATAAGAAGCCCGCCCAAAACTTTTTTCATATCTTTCGCGTCAGGGCAAGGCTTTGCGACATCGGGCAATCGCAGCAGCCTTAGATTTTTTTTCTTGGTCAAAACTTCCAAAGCCTCTTTGGAGAACGAGGGCGCTATTACTATCTCCAAAAATATCTCGCTTATTTGTAAAGCTGTTGGCAGGTCAATTTCCCTATTGGCGGCCACTATGCCTCCAAATATTGAAACGGGGTCGGATTCATACGCCGCCTTAAACGCTTCCGCCAAGCTCGTTCTTATAGCCGCGCCGCAAGGGTTGGTATGCTTGACGGCGACTACGGCTGGCGCGCCGTCGCCCAAATCTTTTAACAGCGCTATCGTTCCGTCGGCGTCGTTGATATTGTTGAATGACAGTTCCTTGCCGTGCAATTGAACAGCGTTAGTCAAAGCGCCCGTAATGTCGGTTTCGTCTTTATAAAAAGCCGCGGATTGATGCGGATTCTCGCCGTACCTTAAATCTTGAACTTTTTCATAAACCATTGTGATTTGCTCGGGGTATTGGATGTTGTTTATTTTTGCCAGATAATTGGCTATATATGTGTCGTAAACCGATGTGTGCCTGAAAACCTTATACATAAGCTTCATTCGGTAATCATAATCATCGGTTTTGTCTTTTAGTCTTTGAATGGCTTCGCCATAATCGCCGGGGTCGCACAAAACCAAAACATCTTTGGCGTTCTTGGCGGCGCTTCTTAACATAGTAGGCCCGCCGATGTCTATATTTTCAACAGCCTCCGAAAAATCAACATCGGGCTTGTCTATGGTCTTTTTGAACGGGTAAAGATTGACCGCGACCACATCTATGGTATTGATTTTTAGTTTTTCCAATTGCGCCATATGGTCTTTTTGGTCTCTTTGGGCAAGCAATGCCGCGTGCACATTTGGATGCAAAGTTTTGACCCTGCCGTCCAGACATTCGGGAAAACCCGTTATGTCGCTTATATTGATGACAGTAATGCCGTTTTTTTCTAATTCTTTTTGGGTGCCGCCCGTTGAAATAATTTCAAACCCCAAATCTACAAGCGCCCTAGCAAATTCTACAACGCCTGTTTTGTCGCTGACCGAAATTAACGCCCTTTTTTTCATATTTATCCACTCCTATAATTTAGTCTTGTTCTATAACAACCTTATTATCAATCACTTTAATCTTGTCTTCGCACAACAGTTTGACGGCATAAGGCAAAATCTTATGCTCTATCTCGTTTAAAATCCTTTGTTGCAAGCTGTATTCGTCGTCATCGGGATTAATTTTTAGGCTTTGCTGTAAAATGATAGGGCCTGTGTCCGTGCCCTCGTCCACAAAATGCACGGTCGCGCCCGAATATTGTTCTTTGGCCGCCAAAACCGCTCTATGAACATTAATCCCATACATGCCTTTGCCGCCGAACTTGGGCAGCAAGGACGGGTGAATATTAATAATTTTGTTTGGATAATGGGAAATCAGTTCTTTGGTTAAGATGCCCAAATAGCCCGCCAAAATTATGTAATCTATATTGAATTCTTTTAGAGTTTTTATTATCGCTTTGTCGCGCTCTTCCGAGGAGGCAAAGTCTTTTCTTGAAAATACCCGAAATGGTATTCCTTTTGATTGCGCGCGCGCGATCGCGCCGATATCGGGCGCGGAAGCGATTAATAGCGCTATCTCGCCGTTAATATTGCCTTGGTCTATTTGGTCCATTACGGCTTGCATATTGGTCCCGCTGCCCGAGGCGAATACGCATAGGCGTTTTTTCATAACTGGACACCTTCGCCTTTAACGGCAGAACCAATGATATAAGCCTTTTCGCCCAGGTCTTTTGCCGACTGCAACACATTATTTGCTATATCTTTTGACACGCATAACACCATTCCTATGCCCATATTAAAAGTGTTAAAGATTTGCTCTTTGGTCATTGAGCTTTTTTCCCATAACAGCCTAAAAATAGGCAAAATCTCAAAAGAATTTATATCTATGCGCGCGCCTATGCCTTTGGGCAAGATTCTTGGAATATTCTCTATAAACCCGCCGCCTGTTATATGCGCGATGCCTTTGATTTTGTATTGTTTTATTAAGGCTAAAACAGTCTTAACATATATGCGCGTAGGCTCAAGCAAGACTTCGCCCAAAGCGGCTTTTAATTCGGGATATGTTTTTTGGAGTTCTTTTGGGTTTTCGCCCATTAATTTTCTTACCAAGGAATAGCCGTTGCTGTGAATGCCGCTGGAAGCCAAACCAATCAAAACATCGCCTTGCTCAATCTCGGCGCCGTTTATTATATTATCCTTATTGACTATTCCTACGCAGAAACCGGCAAGGTCGTATTCGCCTTTTTTATAAAATCCGGGCATTTCGGCCGTTTCGCCGCCAATCAAAGCGCAACCCGCTTGCCTGCAGCCCTCGGCTATGCCCTTTACTATCATAGCGGCGGTCTCGGGTTTTAGGTATCCGCACGCTAAATAATCCAAAAAAAATAGCGGCTTTGCGCCTTGGCATACGATGTCATTGGCGCACATAGCCACAAGGTCTATTCCTACCGTGTCGTGCTTGTTTAACAAAAAAGCGTATTTTAACTTAGTGCCTACGCCATCCGTTCCGCTTACCAAAACAGGATCAGTCAAATCTTCGGACGCTAGCGAATACAGACCGCCAAAACTACCCACATCGCCCAATACATTTTGGTCGTAGGTGGTTTTGATATATTTTTTCATAAGCTCTACCGCTTTGTATCCGCGCCTGACATCCACGCCCGCGTCTTTGTATGTTATTGCCATAAAATTTTACTCCTGTCCCATCAAGCGACGCAGTATCTCTTGATAGGCTTCTTCCACTTGCCCCAAATCTTGCCTAAACCTGTCTTTGTCTAATTTCTCGCCTGATTTTGAGTCCCAAAACCTGCAAGTGTCGGGCGAAATTTCGTCCGCCAAGATAATCCGGCCTTTAAACCGCCCAAATTCCAGCTTAAAGTCAATTAATTCTATATTTAAATCTTTTAGATAATCGGCAAGTATTTGATTGGTCAAAAGAGAATATTTGGCGATAGCGTCAAGCTCTTCATCCGTGGCTAGCCCCAAAGCCTTGATATGATAGTCATTAATCATGGGATCGCCTAACTGGTCGTTTTTGTAGCAGTATTCCAAAACGGTTGATTTTAGTTTGGCGCCTTCTGGCAGGCCCAACCTTTTGCACAATGAGCCCGCGGCAATATTGCGGACAATTACTTCTATGGGGATAATTTGGACTTTTTTGACTAATGTTTGGGTATCGCTTATCTCTTTTTCGTAATGCGTGGGGATGCCGTGTTTTTCCAGCAGTTTAAATAGGTGGTTGCTTACTTTATTGTTGACCGCGCCTTTGCCGATGATAACGCCTTTTTTTAGTCCGTTAAAGGCGGTGGCGTCGTCTTTGTATTCAACCATTACAATATCGGGGTCTTGGGTTTGGTAAACTTTTTTGGCTTTGCCTTCATAGATAAGTTTTAGGTTCATTTGTTCTCCTTTAACACATAAAAAAGACCCTTTGGGTAGGGTCAAAAGGTTAGGTTAACTCCGTATTTAGCATAAGGTCGTCGTTGATGACTTTTTCCTTGAGTTTGGCTTTGAAATCGCTGAGCATACTGGCGATTTGAGGATATTTGATGCCCAATATTTGAGCCGCCAAAATACCCGCGTTTTCGCCCGCATTAACCGCCACTGTCGCCACAGGCACGCCTGAGGGCATTTGGACGCTGGACAAAAGGCTGTCCAAACCGTCAAAAGCCGCAGATAAAACAGGGACTGCGATTACGGGCAAGGTGGTATATGCCGCTATCATGCCCGCCAGATGCGCCGCTTTGCCCGCCGCGCATATGATAACCTCAAAGCCGTTTGCTTGGGCGTTCATAGAAAAAGCTCTCGCTATATCGGGGGATCTGTGCGCTGAAATAACTCTTACTTCATAATCAATCTTAAAATGTTTGAGGGATTCAATAGTCGGTTGAACAATAGAAAAGTCTGATTTGCTTCCCATCAAAACAGCTACCTTGGGCATATCCTAACCTCAATTCTAATAGTATTTGATGACGCTAAAATAATAATACCAAAACAAAAAAAGATAGTCAAATATTTGGATAAAGCGAATTTTAACAGAATTATGCCAAAAAAATTTTTAAAACAAGCTCTGGAGTTCTTTTTATTCTAAGTTTTTAAAATTTATTTATCCGATAAACCACTTATTGTCTTCCAAGAATAAATAGACCTTTTTTTTATTTATTATGCAAGAGTACCTTAGACCCGCGCCGCCCGCTTTTAAAGAAGCGGCGGGGCGGATATCGGTTATTCTTTGGATTTCAAATACCCTGCCGTCTTCCCAAATAATCTTAAGCGGCCGTATCTGCCCTTCTTGGTTATATTTGGCTATGACTTCTACAAATTTTTTCATTATATAATCTTTATATAATCTTTGTCTTTAATTTGGATGATTTTATACTTATTTGAAATAGCTATAAGGATGTATGATGTTTTCTTCTTTGGGGTTTAGACCGGTCAAATGCTTATCTTGTAAGACTGTGCCGCGGCTTATCGCGAAATACCCAAAGCGGCGGCGTATTTGGTCTATCATACGCTCAAGCTTTTCGGCTTTTTGTTCTTTTGCCGCGCTTTTGAAAAAATCCAGTTGCTGAGGGCAATCGGCGCGGCAAAGATCGGATACTGTCAGGCTAACATTGCGCGCGGGCTTGTCAAAACCATAACTTTGAAACAAGCCCATAGCCGCCTCTATAATCCTGGACGATAAATATGTCGGCTCTTGCAGTTTGGTTTGTTTTGACCAATCGCGCATGTCAACATCTTGCAGCCCAAGATGGACGCATTGACCTTTAAAATTCTGTTCCCTTAGGCGTCTTGCCACGCTCTCGCCAAGCACGGTGACAATCATTTTTATATCGTCAATCGTATGAAGGTCTCTTATTGTGGTTGTGCTGTTGCCCACCGATTTGACCGTTGGCTCCAACCCGTTGGGTATTACCGGCGAATTGTCAAGGCCGTTAGCAAAAACCCAAAGATACTCGCCCCATTTGCCTAATTGTTTTTTCAATAGATTGACATCGGCGTTAGCGATATCGCCGATGGTTTTTATATTGAGGTTGGACAGTTTCGCACAAGTAGCGCGCCCGACATAAAGCAAATTATCCGACGAAAGAGGATATATCTTGCTCTTGTAGTTTTCTTTTGAAATGATTGTCACCGCGTCGGGCTTTTTCATGTCCGAGCCAAGTTTGGCGTATATCTTATTCCAAGAAACGCCGATAGAAACGGTAACGCCCAACTCGTCTTTTATGCGCTGCCTGATTTCCTGGGCAATTTTGGGCCCGCTTCCCTTAATTTTTAAACTTTGGGTCACATCAAGCCAGCATTCGTCAATGCCAAAAGATTCCACCTTGTCGGTATAGGACTCATAGATATTGCGGGCAAGGTCAGAAAATTTTAGGTATAAAGAAAAATTGGCGGGCACTATTACAATGTCTGGGCATTTGTTCTTGGCTTCCCAAATAACATCGCCCGTTTTGACGCCAAATTGTTTTGCGATATAATTTTTGGCCAAAACAATGCCGTGCCTAAGCTCAGGGTCGCCGCATACGGCAACGGGTTTGTTCCTTAACTTAGGATTATATAAACACTCAATTGAGGCATAAAAATTATTCAAATCGGAATGTAAAATTACCCTGTCCATAGCAAATCTAAACAAATGTTCTAATGTTAGTTTAGTTTATGCGCGCCAAAATGTCAATATGATTTAAATTTTTTATTATGTAAATTTTTGGTAAAAAAGTAAAAAAACAATGTCTTGAGATTAAATTTCTGAAAAAAGTGCTTTTATAAAATTGCCGAAAAGTTTTTTAATTTGTTGGAGATGACATTGACCGTTACATAGCAAACGCCGTTTTGGTCAAAATTGATGTCCAATTGAAGATTGTCCACGTCCATATAAT
>JAAZDJ010000120.1 GCA_012512255.1 Clostridiales bacterium
CGGGAGAGTAGGTCGTCGCCGTAAACCTATTACAAAAACCCAAAAGCCCGTATATTACGGGCTTTTGGGTTTTTTATTTAGATAATTTTAAAAATCAATTTTTTAATCTTAGTTTTATTCATATTGCATTTTAATCCACAAAAGACACATATTATTTTATTTCACACTCTTATACGCCGTCTCATAATATAAAATATATGAGCGTTAGTGTTAAGAGAGTTTTTATTGTTGATGTCTCGGACCAAAGATTAAAAACGGTAAAAAAATTGCTTCAAGACGAGGGGCGTTCGGTCTTTGATTTTGTTCAAGACCAAAAATACTCAGATAACCCCCAAATCCAATATGTCTATATATTTCCGCCCTATGTTCCGATAGATTATAAACTGGCTAGCATGCTAAGCTATGGCAGCGTCGCGTTCGCTTTGGGATGTTTTGACCAGCAAGCCCGACAAACGCTCAAAGACAATAACATTACCGCGTTTTATTATAACGACGACGAAATTTTGGTTATGAAAAACGCCTATCTTACCGCCGAGGGAACATTGGCCGCAATAATCAACAACACCCAAAAGTCTCTAAAAAGCCAAAAGATATTGATTTTGGGCTATGGCAGGGTCGGCAAGGCCCTGACCAAACTTCTTGGCAATATAGGCGCGGACGCCAGCGTTGCCACAAGCGATGTTTATGAATTGGCGCACGCCGCAGTTTACGTGGATAAGACATATACGCTAAAAGATTTTACCGATGGGCTATCCAATTACGATGTAATTATAAACACCGTTCCAAAAATGATTTTAAAAGGAGATAAACTCCAACACATAAGAAAAGACGCTTTTGTTATAGACCTGGCTTCATTGCCGGGCGGGGTGGACTTGGACGAGGCGAATAAGCTGGGGCTTAACGTATTGCATTATTTAGGCGTTCCCGCCAAAACGGCCGCTATAACAGCCGGGCAATATCTATATGAAAGCGTAAAAAGGGCGTTGGAAAAAGTTTAAGAAAAACGATAGATATGAAAGGACTAAACATAGGCTGGGCAATGACGGGGTCGTTTTGCACGTTAAAAAAACATTTGCCCATTATAAAAACCTTGTCAGAGCATAACAATATTATCCCAATTTTTTCATTTTCGGTGGCAAATCTTGACACGCGTTTTACCAAGGCGGTTGATTTTTATAATGAAGTTTATGAAATCGCCAAAAACAAGCCCATTGTCACAATTGAAGACGCCGAGCCCATAGGCCCGCAGAGGCTTTTGGATATAGTCGTAGTCGCGCCTTGCACGGGCAACACTTTGGCAAAGCTGAACAACGCCATCACGGACACGCCCGTGCTTATGGCAATCAAGGCGCATCTTAGAAACGATCGCCCCGTGGTTTTGGCGCTGTCCACCAACGACGCGCTGTCTTCAAACGCCGTAAATATCGGGGGGCTTTTATATAAAAAGAATATTTATTTTGCGCCCTTTTACCAAGACGACCACCTCAAAAAAACGCGGTCTATTACATCCGACCTTGAGTCACTAATCCCTACTATTGAATTAGCGCTGCAGGGCGTCCAAATCCAGCCGATTATAAAAGGAGTTTAAAGATTTAATGAGCGGTTTGGCGGGATGGATAAGCAATAACATAGATTTGACAAAGCAAGAGCATGTTTTGTCAAAAATGTCTTTGACGCTAAAAAACCGCGGGCCCGACGATTGCGGGCAAACGGTCATGTACGATGCGGCGCTTTTGCACAGACGCCTTTGCATAGTTGACCCCAAAACCGCCATTCAGCCCATGACCAAAACATACAAGGGCGAAAAATACACCCTTGTCTATAACGGCGAGCTTTATAACACCCAGGAACTGTCGGCCGAGCTAAAAAGCCTAGGATATAAGTTTGCGGGGCATTCGGACACCGAAGTGCTTATATACGCCTACATACAATGGGGCGAAAATTGCCTTAATAAACTTAACGGGATGTTCGCCTTCGCCGTTTGGGAACACAATAACAAGCGGTTGTTTTTGGCGCGGGACCGTTTGGGCGCCAAGCCTTTGTTTTATTATTTGTACGACAACGCAAAATACGGTCAAGTAATTATTTTCGCGTCCGAAATAAAAACCCTTCTCCAAAACCCCTTAGTTGAAAAGATAGTTGACTTGGAAGGGTTAAGGCAAATATTTTTATTGGGCCCGGGCAAAAAATCAGGCAGCGGGATAATTAAAGACATACAAGAACTAAAGCCCGCGCATTATATGGTTTTTCAAGACGGCAAATGCAAGATTAACAAATACTGGAAACTGCAAGCCGCGCCGCACGAAGACAATTTGTTTATGACCATAGAAAAGACGCGCTGGCTTATGCTGGATTCTATCAAAAGGCAGCTTGTGGCCGACGCGCCTTTGGGCTGTTTTTTGTCAGGCGGCTTGGATTCGGGCATTATCTCGGCCGTGGCGGCGGCGATGTTTTTGTCCAAAGGCCAGCGCCTTATTACTTTTTCAGTTGATTATAAAGACAACGACCTGTTTTTTGAAAAAAACGCTTACCAGCCCGACAGCGACCAAAAATATATTTCGCAGATGTCGGCCTTTATCAAGAGCATTCACAATTATGTTACCTTGGACAACGAACAATTGGGCAAAGCGCTAAAAGAGGCGACCGAGGCGCGCGACGCGCCGGGCATGGCGGATATTGATTCCTCGTTGCTGCTTTTTTGTAAGGTTATCAAACAAAAACAAATCAAAATATGCCTATCGGGCGAGTGCGCGGACGAAATCTTTGGCGGATATCCTTGGTATCACGAACAAAATCTAGAAACAAACACTTTCCCTTGGTCCAAAAGTATGGATATCAGGACCAAACTTTTGCGCGAGCCGAGCGTTTTGAAAGACGCTTCGCAATGGGTAAGGCAGTGTTTTTTGGACACCATAAACCGAACGGATACTTTGCCGCAAGACAGCCCGCAAGAGAGACAAATGCGCCAGATGTTTATGCTAAACATAGAATGGTTTATGCAAACTTTGCTTGAGAGAAAAGACAGAATGAGCATGTATTCGGGGCTGGAAGCGCGCGTGCCTTTTTGCGATCATAGGCTGGTAGAATACGCGTATAATATGCCGTGGAAATACAAAGCCTACAACGGCAGGGAAAAAGGCATTCTGCGCGAGGCCGTAAAAGATATATTGCCTTACGATATAATCAAGCGCAAAAAAAGCCCGTATCCAAAGACATTTAGCCCAATTTATCTAAATTATGTAAAACAACAGGTTCAAGAAATTATCGGCAACCCGAACAAAATCATTAACGAGCTGATAGACAAAGAGTATGTCCAAAGCCTATTAAAAATAGAAGGCGATTTTGACCGCACCTTTTACGGCCAGCTTATGCGCCTGCCTCAGCTTTTGGGTTATATAATTCAAATAGACTATTTTTTTGAGTCCAAAAAATTAAGCGTTGTATTATAGCTTTTTGCAAAACAGCATGCCCTAAGCATTGCATTGCATTAACAATATTTTTTTGATATACTTCAAATATGATTTTTGTTCCCAAAACACCCAAAAATTTGGCGCCCAAAGCAAGCATAGGCGTTGTGGGATTGGGCTGCATCGGCGGGTCAATCGCCGGCGCGCTTTCCAAAACACAGCGCTATAATATTATCGGCGTGGATAAAGACAACGACACATTGCACTACGCTTTTGAAAAAAACATTATCCAGCTTGGAGACAGGGACATTAATATTTTGAAAGGCTGCGAGGTCGTATTTGTTTGCACGCCCATAGACACGGTAAGCCTAATTGTAAACCAACTCTATCGGATTTTGGGAACAAGCGCCATTATTACGGACGCCGCGAGCATAAAAGGCGCTATACTTGAAAACTTGCCCGAGGGCGTCAGGTTTGTGGGCGGTCATCCTATGGCGGGCTCGGAACAAGGCGGGATAAAAGCCGCCAAGGACCATATGTTTGAAAACGCGTATTATGTCTTGACGCCGCGCCCTAACACCCCAAAAGAGGATTTGGACTACATAATTGAGCTTGTAAAACAAATGCAGGCGCTGCCCGTAATTTTGGACAAGCAAACGCACGATATAACGGTCGCCAAGATAAGCCACTTGCCGCACATGGTGGCTTACGCTATGGTTAACGCCTGCATTGACAGCGATATAAGCAAAACTTTGGCGGCGGGCGGCTTTAGGGATATAACACGGATAGCCTCAAGCCCCAGCAAGATGTGGCTGGACATTGTTTCTTTAAATAAAGATAATATTTTGGCGCAGCTGGATAACATGATAAAAAATCTATCCGAGTTGTCCCACAACCTAAAAAACGACCAGCGCGACAAGCTAAAAGAGATGTTTGAGTCGGCGCGCCAAAAGCGCGACTCAATAGAAAAAGGAAATGTCGGATTTTTTTCGCTTAGGATAGACGTAAAAGATGTTCCGGGCATTATAGCCAAGATAACATTGCTTTTATATAAGAAAAAAATCAACATCAAAAACATCAATATTGAAAACTCGCGCGAGGGCGAGGGCGGCGCGCTTGTGGTTAGCTTTGAGGACGCGCGCGCGCTTGAAAGAGCCGAAGAAATTTTAAAAAAGAAAAAATTTGATATAAAAACGGAGTAAAACAAAAATGCGTTATCTTACCGCGGGCGAATCCCACGGCAAAGCGTTAATAGGGATTATGGACGGATGTCCCGCTAATTTGGAAATAACCGAGGAATACATAAACCTTCAATTACAGCGAAGGCAGCAAGGTTTTGGACGGGGCGAGAGGATGAAAATAGAAACCGACAAAGCCCAAATTTTGTCGGGCGTTAGAAATAAGCTCACTCTGGGTTCTCCCATAGCTTTGATGATAGAAAACCAAGATTATAAAAATTGGCAAGACATTATGGGCGCGAGCGAGTGCGACACGACCCAAAGAGTAGTCACTACCGTAAGACCCGCCCATGCCGACCTTGCTGGAGCCTTAAAATATAACCAAAAAGACGCGCGCAACATTTTGGAAAGGGCTAGCGCTCGCGAGACAGCCATGAGAGTGGCGCTGGGCGCTATCGCCCGAAAGTTTTTGGAAGAGCTAGGGGTAAAAATTTACAGCCATACCGTAATGATAGGCGGCATATATTCGGATTATTGTCCCAAAAACATAAAAGAATTGGAAAAAGCCGATTTAGACCCCGTAAGATGTTTAAATCCCGAAAAATCCCGATTAATGATTAAAAAGATTCAGCAAGCCCAGCAAGAAGGCGACACTTTGGGCGGAGAGGTTCAAGTAATAGTCAGCGGCATGGCTTGGGGATACGGCTCCCACGCGCAATACGACCAAAAGTTAGACGCGCGCATAATGGCCGATATCGCGTCCGTGCAATCGGTCAAAAGCTTAAGCATAGGCTTAGGAGCGCGCTACGGGCAATTGAGCGGGTTAGAAAGCCACGATCAAATCGGGTTTAAGAACAACAAGTTTTTTAGATATACCAATAACAGCGGCGGCATTGACGGCGGAATAAGCACGGGGGAAGATATAGCGGTCAATATCACGCTTAAGCCCGTTCCGACCACTATGCGCGGGCTGAGGACGGTTGACCTTTTGACACATAAGGAATGCATCTCACAAAAAGAAAGAAGCGATGTTTGCGTCGTGCCGGCGGCGGGCGTGGTGTGCGAAAATGTTTTGGCGCTTACGCTTATGGGTGTAATACTAGACACTTTGGGCGGCGACCATATGGACGAGGTTAAGCAAAGGTGGCTACAAAAACAGGCGACTGTTTTATAAATAAACATAAAAAAACATCTAAACAAGACGCCAATAAGGAGAAATTAAGATGAGCCAAACAAAACAAATAGAAGAGCTTATACCCATAAAAATAAAATCGGGGCTTGGCTATGACATTATCATAGGACAGGAATTGGACGACTTAATTATAAACGAGTTTGAGGGCAATGTCTTTGGCGTCGTGGACCAAAACGTATATGACATTTACAACAAAAAATATAACTTTGACCGCCTAGGCGACAGGCTTTATGTTTTAAAAAGCGGCGAGCAGTCAAAACAATGGAAATACGCCCAAGCAATCGCGCGCAAAATGCTAAATAGCGGCTGCAACCGTCAAACAAAAATGATAGCGGTAGGCGGCGGGGTTACGGGCGACTTAAGCGGCTTTGTCGCGTCCATTTTTATGAGGGGCGTAAAAATCGTGCATGTGCCTACCACTTTGCTTTCTTGCGTGGATTCCAGCATAGGCGGCAAAACGGGCATCAATCTTGACGATTACAAAAACATTTTGGGCGCTTTTTATCAGCCGTCCAAGATACTCATCAGCGCCAATTTTATTAAGACATTGCCTTTGCGCGAGATAAAATGCGGCATTGGCGAGATTATAAAGACGGCGCTAATAAGCCAAAAAGTTTTTGAATATTTAAGCGCCAACATCTCCAAAATCTTAATACTGGACCAGCAGGCGATTTTTAATGTCATAAAATTATGTATTGAATTTAAAGACTATATTACTTCTTCGGACGAGAGGGAAGCCTCGCTTAGAAAGATTTTAAACTTAGGGCATACCATAGGGCACGCGCTGGAGACCGCCAACAAATTTAAGCTCTCCCACGGCGAATACGTGCTATGCGGAATTGAGCTAGAATCCAAGATAGCCAGAAACCTCGGGATTGTTGACGAGGAGTATTACAAGACCATAATGCATTTTTTAAGATTGGTCTCCACGCCCAAAATAAAAATAAAGAACATAGACCACCTTATAAAAATAATGAAAGCGGACAAAAAGAACGCAGAAGGAAAAATAGATTTTATCTTTGCCAAAAACCAAGGCGAAACCCAAGAATATTTATTGGAGCCTGACAGGCTTAAGACTTTGCTGGAGGCCGTCGTATGACAATCAAGCCGCTCAAAAACATAAGCGGGGCTTTTGACTTGCCCGGGGACAAATCAATTACCCACAGGGCGATTATGCTTAACGCGATCGCCGAAGGCGAGGCAAAAGTCTATAACGCGCTTTTGGGCGATGATTGTTTGGCTACGATAGAATGCATGGCAAAACTAGGCGCCAGGATTTCAATAGAGCCCGATTATATTGCGGTCGCCGGCGCCAAAAAAATCAAAAACTCGCAAGAGCTTTTTGTGGGCAACAGCGGCACCACTATTAGATTATTGACAGGGCTTTTGTGCGGCGCGGGCGTGAGCGCCGAGTTGGACGGGGACGAGTCTATCAGAAAGCGCCCGATGAACCGCATAATTGAGCCTTTGGGCATGATGGGCGCGAAAATAACGGCGTCCGAAGGCGGATACGCGCCGTTAAAGATAAAAAGCGCCAGCCTAAAAGGCATAGAATACAAAATGTCAATAGCGAGCGCGCAGGTCAAAAGCTGCCTATTGCTAGCCGGGCTTTTTGCCGATGGCCCCACGACCATTATAGAACCCGTCAAAACCCGCAACCATACCGAATTGATGCTTACGGCGATGAGCGCGGACATAATTACTCGCAGGAACAAAATTATAATATCCAAGTCCAAGCTAAAATCCATAGATGTTTATGTCCCGGGCGACATATCAAGCGCGGCGTATTTGATGGTTTTGGCGACTATTTTACCGGATTCTTATATAGTATTAAAAAATGTGGGCGTCAATCCTACACGAACGGGCATTTTGGATATTTTGAAAATTTGCGGCGCCAAAATTACCATGCTTAACCGCAGAACGACGAGCGAAGAGCCTGTTTCGGATATGCTCATCCAGTCGGCCGACGAGATTAAGCCTTTTGTAATCGGCGGCGATTTAATACCAAGGCTTATTGACGAGATTCCTATCTTGGCGGTGCTGGCGTGTTTTGCCGACGGTCAAAGCGTCATAAAAGACGCGCAAGAACTAAAAGTAAAAGAATCCAACCGCATAGACACCACGGTCAATATGCTCAAAAAAATGGGCGCAAGGATAGAGGCCACCAACGATGGAATGATTATAAACGGCTCGGGCGCGCTAATGGGCGGCGTGGAAATTGACGCGGGCCTTGACCACAGGCTTGCCATGTGCGCGGCTGTGGCGGGCGCCGTTTCATTAGACGGCGTTAAGATAAAAAACGCCCAAATAGCCGATGTCAGCTATCCGGGCTTTTACAAAATCTTTGAGCGGGGCGAGCAATGAAAAAATACGCGCTGTTGGGCGAGGATATAAAATATTCCTTTTCGCATATCACGCATCAAGAAATCGCCAAGCTAGCCAATATTGACTTGCGATACGATATTTTATCCGTCGCGCCTCAAGCCTTTACGGGCGCGGTCAATAGGCTTAAGCAAGGCTATGACGGGTTTAATATCACCAAGCCGTATAAGCTTAAAATCTTGCCTTACCTTAGCCAAAACCATTCCAAAACGCAAGCTGTCAATACGGTCAAGGTTCTGGATGGCGAATTAATAGGCTATAACACCGACGGAATAGGTTTTATGCGTTCTTTAGAGTTTCATAACATTATTATAGACGGGGATTGCTTAATATTGGGCGCGGGCGGGGCCGCCAGGACTTTGGCGTATGAGCTTGATAAAGTCTGCGATGTTTTTATTTATAACCGCACCAAGCAAAAAGCTTTGGATATAATAGAAGACTTAAAACTAAAAAACACGCGCTGGGCCGATTTGGCGTCGCTAAAACCAAAGATTATTATCAATTGCACTACTTTGGGACTTAACAACGAAATGAGCTTGCCAGAAGAAGTAAACTTGCAAAATGTTCAGGTTTTTTACGATACGATATACAATCCGCCGTTGACGCCTATGTTAAGATTGGCCCAAGAGCTTGGCAAAACCGCGGTTAACGGCTTGGCAATGCTGTTTTTTCAGGCGCTGGAAGCGCAAAAAATTTGGAATAATATTAACCTTAATAATAAACAAATCAGCGAGGCATTGAAAAACATATGCGGCAAAGTAAAATAAAAATTTTGATAATCAACGGAGTTAATCTCAATATGCTGGGCAAGCGCGAGCCGCACATATACGGGACTCAGACTTTGGACGATATAAACGCCCAAATCAAAGCGGCCGCGCCCGAGGGCGTGCAACTGGAATTCTTTCAGTCCAATCACGAGGGCGACATAATAGACAAAATTCACAGCGCGGACGCCGACGCGTTAATTATCAACGCGGGCGCGCATACGCATTACAGTTACGCCATTTACGACGCGTTAAAGTGTATTTCAATACCCAAATATGAAGTGCATATGTCGGATATTTTCAAAAGGGAAGAAACATTTAGGCACAAGTCGGTTTTGACGCCCGCCGTGGACCAGATGTTTTTCGGCAAAGGCGTCAACAGCTATATTGAGGCGGTTTTTGCCGCTTATAATAAGGTGAAAAAATGACCAAGTTAGGAAAAATCATAGATTATATGAACGCCATAGCGCCGCCCGAGCAAAAAGAAGAGGGCGATAATATAGGCTTTTTGGTGGGGCGCATAAACAGCCAAATTACCAAATGCGTCCTGTGCCTTGACGCGACTTTGGAAGTAATACAAGAAAGCGCGCAGATAGGCGCACAGCTGATTATAAGCCACCACCCTTTTATATACAAACCGATAAGCACGATAACCGACCAGACATTGCAAGGCAAAAAGATATTGTACGCCATAAAGCATAATATCAATATATTTAGCGCGCATACCAACTTGGACGCAAGCGAACAAGGTATAAACGACTACATAGCGCGCTTGCTTGATTTGCAAAATGTCCAAAGATTTGACGTCCAAGACTCGCCTTGGCAAGGCGGCAGGATAGGCGACTTAAAAGAGCCCATTGCCTTGATTGATTTGGCGAATAAGCTAAAAAATATCTTTGAAGACGACAGCGTAAGGCTAACAGGCAAAAAGGACAAGCTAGTCCGAAAAATAGCTTTTATCTCGGGCGGGGCGGGCAAAACCGAATACTTGCGCGCGGCGATTGATATGGGCGCGGATTGCTATATCTCGTGCGACTTTTCGCACCACGCGGCCTTGGAAGCGCAGGAGAGGGATTTTGGATTAATACTGTGCAGTCATTATTGCATGGAACGCGTTATTCTAAAGCGCTTGCAAGAGCTGCTGGCAAATAGGTTTGATACCGTCCAGTTTATAATATCGTCCAAGGAGAAAAACCCGATAGATACTATATGAGAAACATCGTTTTGATAGGCATGATGGGGACATTTAAAACTTCTGCCGGAAAGATTGTCGCCAAAAAGCTAAAAAAAGACTTTATTGACACCGACAAAGTCTTATCCAAACGCTTTGGGATGAGCATTAACCACTATTTTAATAAGTTCGGGGAACAGTCTTTTAGAGAACAAGAGTATCTTTTGTGCCAAGAGCTTGCCCAAAAGGGCAATTTGGTAATATCCACAGGCGGAGGAATAGTCAAAAACCCTGAAAATATCCATCTGCTAAAACAAAACGGCATCATAATATGCCTTATGGCAAGCGCCGAGCAAATATACTCGCGGGTAAAAAATTCCAAGACCCGCCCATTGCTTAATTGTCCCGATCCTTTGGGACGCATCAAACAAATACTTACCGAAAGGGAACATTTATATATAAGCCTTGCCGATACCGTTATACACAATGACTATATGACGGCCTCCCAGACGGCGCAAAAAATAATAGAATATATCCAAGAAAATTCTTTATAGATTGTGGTCCAATTCAATATTCGCGTATTTTTTGAGTTTGTTGATATACTTTTGTTCGCCGCAAAGCACAATATCGTCGCCCTATTCAAAGACGGTGCCGCCCTCGGGCGTTATGATGACATCGTCCCCGCGCTTGATTAGCAATACCGTTACATTTTGACGCTTTCTAAGGTCTAGTTCTATCAATGATTTTTTGGCCCAAATTTCGGGCGTTTTGATTTCTATAATGCTAAAATTAGGCGTTAATTTGGCCAGTTGCAAGATATTGGGGCTGGTCAGCATATCGGCGACTTTTTCGCCCACATATTCTTCGGGGAAGATTACAGCGTCCGCGCCCACTTTTTGCAAAACCGTTTTGTGAAGATTGTTATTGGCCTTTGACATGACATATCGGGCGTTTAGCTGTTTGCACAAAAGCGTGACAATAACGCTCGCTTCAATATTGCCGATACAAACAATGCAAGCGTCAAAATCCGACACATTGATTTGTCTTAGCAC
>JAAZDJ010000121.1 GCA_012512255.1 Clostridiales bacterium
AGGAGATACGGCAAATTATCAGGCGGACAAAAACGAAAAGCCGACATAGCAAGAGCCATAATCAATCGCCCTAAGATTTTGTTTTTGGATGAGCCGACTACGGGCTTAGACCCCGCCACTCGCATCATAGTTTGGGAAATCATAGATTTTCTAAGGAAAAACGAAAATATGACCATATATTTGACTACGCATTATATGGAAGAAGCCGACAAAGCCGATAATATAGCGATAATAGAGCAAGGCAAAATTATAATTCAAGGCACGCCCAATCAGCTAAAAGAAAAATATAGTTCTAATATTTTAAAAGTTATGCCCAAAAACGGCAAAGCGGAATTAAAAGAAAAATTAAGCGACCTTGACTTGCAATTCGAATTTAAGGTTGACCAATTTATCATAAAAATTCAAGATTCTATGGACGCTCTAAGGATTTTACAAAATATCCAAGATTATATTAAAAATTTTGAAGTATTAAAAGGCAATATGGATAGCGTTTTTCTTAATGTCACAGGCCAAAGTTTGATAGGGGGCGGAAATGAAAGGTCTTAAAGCATTGATCAAAAGAAACATCAAATGTTATTTACGGGAAAAGTCTAATATTTTTTATTCGCTTTTGACAATCATTATTACTATTGGATTATATATCTTATTTATATCCAAACTTTATACCGAAGATGCCCGAAGAGATTTAGAGCCGCTAGGCGTTACCAATTTTCAATGGCTTTCTGACAGCGTTATGCTTTCGGGACTAATCCCAATATTGAGCATAACGGTATCTTTGGTCGTTTTGGGTATAATAATTACCGATCAAGAAACCAAAATCACTATGGATTTTATGGTAGCCCCTATCAATAGAAGCGTTTGGATGCTTAGTTATATTATTAGCTCAATAATTATATGCGCTGTCGCTTCTTTTGGTATGGTGATATTGACCGATATTTATTTGTTTATCATATCGGGTTACGCCCTTAGCTTTTTGCAATTATTAAAAATCTTTGGCATTATTATTTTAAGTTTAATTTTTGGCAATATGTTTATGCTGTTTATAATCTCATTTGTAAAAACTTCAAACGCGCTTGGAGGGCTCGGCGCTGTTGTTGGCACATTGCAAGGTTTTATTTCAGGATGCTATATGCCTTTTGGCTTGTTCCCAAAAGGAGTTTATTATACATTATATAGCTTTCCATTCGCTCAAATGTCCTCGCTCATCAGAAGAGTTTATTTGGAAAATGTCCAAACGGTTATGAAACTTAACGCGGAAAGTTTGCCGTATATGGAGGCTTGGAAAAATCTTTTTGGCGTTAATTTGATTTATGAAAATTGGACAATGCCTGTTTGGCTTATGATTGTTAATATTTTGGTATTTACTTTAATTTTTGGTTTTATTTCAGCTTATAGGTTTACTAAAATGAAAAATAAATAATAATCACAAGAAAAGATATTTTTTTCGTTAAATTTGGCAAATAAAATATAATATATAAGCTTGATTTTTGCCATGCGCGATTATATAATTATAGTATCTATTATAATAAATATGTGATTATTATGAAAAAACTTTTACAGCGTTTAAAAGAAGATAATATATTTAATAGTTATATAATAATGCTGTCTTGTTTTATCCTAAACTTTGCGGCGTTAGTGGCTTTTCATTTGACGCTAGGCGTTAAGATGTCTTTGTTTGGGCTTATAACAGACTTATTGTTTATTGCGCTTATCTATTTTTTGATAAATCTTATAAAAAAAGCAAAACTCAAGAAAATAATTTATACAATTTTCTTTTCTTTGGCCATATTAGCGCTAATGGCGGATTCCACTTATTTTTACAAATATAAGTCATTCGCATCGCTTTCAAGCCTAATGTTTGTTAACAACATTATCGGACAAAAATACGGAATTAATTTGCCGTTGACTTGTTATTTAATAATTCCTATGCTCGTTTTAGGCTTGTTTATTATTTGGTATACCAAAATACCCCAGATTGACAAGCGGCACAAAGCCTTTAGGGCTAATATAGCAATGATGCTTATCGCTGTATTTTTATTTATGAGCGTTAATTTGCCGTATTCTATATATAACATAGTAAAGGCAAAAAATTATAAAGAATATGAGCTTCAATACATTCATAGTCCCAGCTTTTTATATAACAACTTATATAGCAGCCTAAAATTTGTTGAGGTTTTCGGCTATTGCAACTTTAGGATTAGGGACGCCGCTTCGCTAAAAGTTGATTTGGAATACGATGACTATGAAATTTTGGATAGTTATTTTGATTCTATAAAATATGAAAAAGCTACTAATGACTGGACAAAAGATTATGAAGGATACAATGTTATTACAATATTAGCCGAAACATTTGATTCGCGTTTTTGCGACCCTGATTATTTAGGCAAACAACTAGTTCAAGACCCTTCTTTGCGTATTGACGAAGAGAAAATTTTAGACGCTACAACGGTAGGGCATACGGTAACTAAATACCTTACGCCCAATTTATATAGGATATTCCAAGAAGCTATAACTTTTAGCAATTATTATGCGCCTACATTTTTTGAAGGCGCTACTATTAACACCGAGTTTATGGTCAATAATGGCATTTACGCGCTTAACGCCAAAAACTTTTCCTCAAACCTAGGCGATACTTTTTATGATAATTATTTTGGGTTATATTCTTTAGCCGCTCAATTCAATAAAAAAGACTACAAGACATATTATTTTCATAATGATAGCGGCAATTTTTATCATAGAAGAGCCTTGACTTATAACCAAGGCTTTGAAGAAACGAGATTTAACGAGGAATTGATCGCGGCGGGCACCAAGACCGAAAAAGTATATGATACTAGACTGTTAGAGTTTTTTGAGCTTAAAGATATAGATAATTCTTTACGCAACCAAATAGCCAACGGCGTTCCGTTCTATATGCAGATTGACACATATTCTATGCATTTAGGAAATTCCTTGATGTTTGACCATTACGAGCCTAAAGTGGAAGAAGCCTTTGAAAAAGCGGGTATTAACTTCAAAAAAATACATCCTCAAATACAGGAATACTATCTTAAGATAGCGGAATTTGACAATTTTCTAGGCAAGCTTATTGAAAAACTTGACCGTTCCAGTTCCAATGGATTAGGAGTTTTAGAAAAAACTTTGATTGTTATTTTCCCCGACCATTATAACTATAGTCTTAATCCCAAAGTAATGGAAGATTTTATTGGCGTTAGCGCTTTTGATAAGGAAATTAACCACCATAAATTGCTTATATTGGACGGCA